>JANOUF010000167.1:0-2935 GCA_031416685.1 Bdellovibrionales bacterium | reverse complement strand
AACCATCTGTTGAAAATTTTTTTACAGGTCTCACGAAATCCGCTGAACACACCGTTGAGTAATGCATGCGGAACGTTCGTGACCTTCAGTTTATAATTCTACCAACGCGCCCCTCGGTCGATTTTCGATACGTATCGCTTTACAACAAGATCTTTAATTACTGGTCTGTCTTTTGGCGCGATGTTTTGCGGAAAAATGGAAGTCCACACGAAGTTAATCCAGCAGATTTCGCAAGGGCCGACTTAGTGAGTGCTCTCGTCAATAAAGACGAAGTCGTCGCTATTTTCCTTCATTCCGTTTTGAACTTGCAGCTCACAAATACGCTCCACAATCCCTACCTCACTGGCGAAAAGTCCGAGAGCTTTCGCACTCTACTTCAGGAGTCTGGAACTCAACTTGCTTTTACGGTTGAGTACATCACGGTAGCGCCCGCATGGAGAAAAAATGAAATCGGAGTTTCCCTCTGCAAAGCGATGCTGGGGACCTCGCTGAAGATGCACCAAGAATTAAATGCCGAACTCACCTTTATTAAAGCACGTGAAGACGTCAAAGTTTCGCGCTCAGTTCTTGAAATGGGCGGGACTGCGCTCCTGACTAATTTGGATATGCATAACACGCCGGTGTCGCTGATGACGATTTCAGCAGACAAGATTCGACTCGATGACGAGACGAAACTTTTGACCGAAACCTTTTGGGAGACGCGAAAAGACCTGACCGACCGCATCCCACACTTAAAAAATTTTAGAAAAGCAGCTTGAACACTTTGGAGAGATTGCAATGAGTCAAAACAGCGAAAAAAAATATGTCGAAAAAGAATTTAAAGTGCAGCTTCAGAAAATAGGCAAAGCTTTTTCCGACTTCCCGTGGGAAGACGAAGAGGCGTACTGCGCTTGGCTTGCACAGACTTACTTTTATGTCAGTCATACGACAAGTATGATTTGCCTTTCGGCCGCGAAGTTCGGCCCGCGACTACCGAAAAAATTTGAACAAGCACTTCATCACCTCAGTGAAGAGCGTGGACATGATCTTTTATTAATAAACGATCTCGATCAGCTTGGTCGTACGATCGGCGAATTTGCCGAACTGCCTGACACAGAACTTTTTTATCAAAACCAATATTACATGATTCAAAACGAAGGCCCAACCTCGCACCTAGGCTATGCGCTTTTGCTTGAATCGATGTGCGCAACTTTCGGACCGGACGTGCTACGTCGCGTACGTAAATCCTACGGCGCCAACTCGATTACTTTTTTGGACGTACACGTTACAGCGGATCAAGACCACTCGGCTGAAGGTCTAAAAGTTCTACTCGATCTCGAGCCACAAGATGCCACTCGGGTCATTAAGAACATGAAACAAACAGCGTTGCTCTACGAAAGAATTCTCGGCCAATGTGCCGAGCATCTGAAAAACAAATCTCTAAAAGCAGCATAACGAGGAATTTATGAGCCAAGATTTTGTCGTAAAACTCATTCAAGATATCGCAGCTAGTCCACATAGTTTAGAGCGTAAGCCTGAGCCCGCGGAGACGATGGAAGAAGAAGGCAGTGTTGACGATTTCAACGAGGTCATGAAGACCAACGTTACGATTAACTACTCTGCGGCCCTTGATTTCATCTATCGCAGTCGTAATCCAGTCACGTCTAAGCCTTCTCTGATCGATCTCTGTTGCGGTCCAGGTCATTTCACGAAGTGCCTCAACGAATATCTCGGCTATCATTCTATTACGGGAATTGATTTATCCAAGCCGATGCTTAATAAGGCCGAAAAAAACATTCAAGGTTCAGAGGGTGATTTTCGGTTCATGTACGCAGATGCAACTCGCCTTTCACCTACTAAGTTTGAGAAAGTTGATTTGGTAACTTGCGCAAATTCAGCCCATCACCTTAGTACAATCGAAGATGTTCAGGCCATGATCCGTTTTGCTGACCAGGTTTGCAAACCCGAAGGCACTGTCGTCATCACTGATCTTTGTCGCTTACCGAATGAAGATGTGTCTGAGCGTTTTATTTCGATCATCGGCGATGACTACGTAAAAAATGGCCTGCTTCACTTAGCTCAAGACTTTAAAGCATCCATGTACGCAGCATGGTCGCCTGACGAACTCGCCAAAGCCGTTCCACAGGAGAGTGAGCGAATTTGGTTTCAGGTTGTCGCGGGCGGGCTGCCGTTCTTCCAGGGCTTGATTGGATTGCCCCTCGGGAGAACCGAGCTTTTCGTTCGCCCGTCAAAGAACTGGGCGGTATCTGGAATTTTGCGCACCGAACGCGCTAAACAGGATTGGGCAATGACGAAGGACAGCTTCTATGCGGGAATTTGCCGCGAAATTCGCACGAGTCACCCAAGCAAGAAAAAATCGGCTTAGTTACCTATCCGGTTAGTTGCCTATCGGTGTCGCTTTAATAACGTTCACGTAGCCCATGACTTCGTTATTTGAACCGAAGAGAGGCGACACCAAGCAAGTTTCATAAACGGCGCTTCGGCGCCGTGGGGAAAATCTCTCACTCACAACATGAATGTCACCATCTGGATGAACCAACGTCTTCTTTTCACCGACACAACGCTTAAAGAAATTCATGACGGCTTCTTGTTTACCTTCAGGACGATGATAAAGCTCAAACCATTCAAACGTGACGAGCTCATCGAGCGAATAGCTTATGCACCGGAACATATTGAATGAGCGGAAGAACTGCACGTGGTTAGCGTCATAGAGCTCGATCGTTTCTCCACCTTTGATCAACGAGAAAACGTCGCTCGCTGGGCGCCAGCCCATCTTGCGGATCACCCACCATACTGCGGATTGATTATCTCCACGGAACTCGACGCCATCTTGGATTGCAACCAGACACATTTCCAAAAACGTTTCGAGTCCCTGGACGATGCCCTGTTGGTGCGGTGCTGGCAGAGTAGGAAAGCGTGTAACTCCGTCGGCTCT
>JANOUF010000166.1:0-3941 GCA_031416685.1 Bdellovibrionales bacterium | reverse complement strand
TTGAGCATGCCCGTTCTCAGGATGAACGAAAAGGACTTCAAAGAAGCGTTCACTGTTATTCAGAAAACGGAGTTGCAGCAGCCTTCGACTCGCTCAGTTTTAACTGTCGGAGAAGAAGCTCTTTCAAAATCGATTTTGCGTTTAGGTGCAGTCGATTTCTTCTCAGTCATGACACGTAAGCCACGCATTGCAGATTTCAAACCAGTCGTGGTTGAAGTTGCTCTCGCGCGGTTCTTAGATCGTGGCGGCGGCGACGAGCATGTGCAGTTACTTCGTTTTGCGAATCGCGTTCCGCTTCAGTTCGACAAATCAGCTTGCGCGATTACGAAAGCTGTTGAGACCGTTAACTGGCGTTCGTATGGACTCGGGCAAAGTAAAGACAGCCTTCCGCAAGGGCCATATGTTTTTGCAGTATCTGTGACCTCGCCATTCATTAAATTTAAAAACGCCTCGAAAGAAACGATCGATGCTTCAGAAGAATTGATCGATGAAATTCGGCGCGCACTCATGCAAGCCGGCCAGAAACTTTCTCGCCACATTCGTAAGGAAGATCGCGAGGCAGATCTTGAGCGCAAGCTTTCGCATATCGAGCAATTCGGACCTATCCTAGTTGAGGGTTTGGTACGCATTACCGGCGCTGCACCGGCGCGCAAAAAAAGAGCGGAAGAGGGTTTAAAGAAACTTCTCGGACGCGACACTCGCGTTGCGGAAGCTGCACTTTCTGATGCGGCGACGAAGCTTGCGACTCTTAAAGAAAAACAAAAAGCAAAAGGTCTGGCTGTTCTTGGTAACGGTGAAGATGGTGGAGAAGACGGCGACGAGGGCGAAGGCTCTGCTGCTCCTCTTTCTGAGATTGAAGAAGCACCTACGTCGACCAAAAAAGGTGCTGACCTAAAAGGAACGACGAAAAAAGGTGCCGAAAAAGCTGCCAAGAGTACCGATAAGGCGGCAAAGGGTACTGGCAAGGCGACAGCTGCGATCATCGCGAGGAATTCGTTACCTAAAAATCAAGGCCGAGCTTCAGCTTCACCTAAGGGTAAAAGATAATGACTGATAAAATTATTCGAATTCGAAAACTGACAAAAGACATTCCAAAAGAAGCCAAGATTCTTTGCGATATGGTTCTGAAAGAACTCGAGAACGCTAAACGCCCGGTTTTAGAGGCGGTGAAATGTTCCCTTGATAACTCTGAGTATAATGCAAAGACCGGATACCTCACTCCCGGCGACAAAAAAGTTCGAACAGAATTAAACGTGTCTTCGGTGCAAAAGATGTCACGCGTAATTTTCCTCTTGGAAATCTTGCTGAACAACTTAGACATCGGCATGGTCAACACGAAGCGGGAAATTTACTACATTGCTAAAGGTAATATTAAAAGTAATCCGCGCATGAAGCCTCTCGATTTTGCGGATCAAGATGAATCCGATTCGATCATCGATTTCATCGGCGACATGCTCGAAGTTTATCGTGAGGAATTAAACTGTTTTGCCAACGATCGTGGTGGTCAGACTTACTCACAACAATTAGTTGTGACTGAAACTCTTCCTGATGACACGAAAGCGACGATCGATCTTAGTACGCTCGGTACGTCGCCCTTCCAGCCAAAGAACAAGCCGCAAGCACTTAGGCTTAAAGCGCGTAAGAAAATCGATTTCTGCTTAGTTGTTGAATCGGAAGGTACGGCGGGTACCTTGGTTGCGAACGGTTTTACAAAGCGGCACAATTGCATCGTGATGGGTGCTCAAGGCGTACCGTCAAACGGTGTTCGTGGTTGGTGCAAATTGATTCAGCACGAACTGAATGTGCCGATGTATTTCTTCGGAGATCTAGACGCCTACACAATGCAAAACATTTTCCGCACATTGAAAGCGGGATCAGCAGCATCACTCATTCGTAATGCTGACTTTTCCGCTCCAAATGTGCGCTTCTTGGGTGTGTTGCCTGAGGACGTAAAAAAATACGATCTTCATTGCTACCAAGTTCGCGAAAATGATGCGGTCGAAGCTCGTTCGCTCAAGAAAGCAAAAGACGCTTTAGCAAACGATCCGTTCTTCCAAGATAAGAAGAATAAAAAACTTGCGGCGGTTCTTGAGTGGCTCGTGAAAAACAAGCTTCGTTGCGAGCAACAGGCGTTGTTTTCTGTAAACACGAGAGATCCTCTCACCGCGGAAAAGATCATCGTCGATAAGATCAAATCCGGCTCGTATATTTAAGAGCGGCTAGATCCTTCGAGTAGTGAATAAGCAAAGGGAGCCGAAGCTCCCTTTGCTTATTGTGGCGACTCAATTGACAGTCGCTCCCGAGAAGCGTCACTAGGTGCCCGCAGGGACCGACAAGTCGATTTTATGTAAGTTGAGTCGTACAAAAAGGCATTGGCTTTGCTGTAAAGCAAGTATGCGAATTGGTCTATCAAAGCACCTCATTATCATTGCATTAGCGGTCGTGTTTTCAGCGCCCGCATTGGCTTTAACTTGCCGAGATAATTTTACGTCTGAGCCGGTAAAAAGCGCCCTCGGTGTCCCGGATAAAGCTGACAAAAATTCAAAAGATGTGACCGTGGCTGGTCGGCCGAACATTGTCGACTTAGGCAAAGTTTTTTCAAAGTTGGACGAAGCAGTTTTTATCGGTGTTGAGACTTGGGGTCACGCATTTCTTCAGGTCGGTCGCGTGCGACTCGACGGTCACGTTTTAAAAAATATCGAAGTTAAAGAAGATGCGCTTACGATGCGGCACGGTTTCATCGCTGAAATCAAGGACGTAAATCGAACGCAAGTTGTCGCTCTACAAAAAGCCATTCGCATCAAGAACGGGAAGATGGCCGTAAGCTGTGTCAATGAGACGCTCGGTCTAATCCGAAAACATCTTGGGATCGACATTTCGGGCCAGCAAAAGGATTTCATTTGGCTTACGGATTTGTCGGAAGCGCTGCTGAATTCGCCTCATGCACGGTTTCGCGTGCAGACAACAAAAGACCTCGATGCTCCTGTCTTTATCGAAAAACTTCGCAAGCAAGAACTCACATGGCGAAATCAAATCTTGACCGCGCTTGCGGGTGAGCCAGCGATTCAGCGCCTGTTGAGTGGCAGCAAGCTTGACCGTACCGAAGCAAATAGAGTCGTTCGCGAACGGTATCAGCTTAGCGAAAAACAAACAGATTTTCTTATCAACGAGTTTTTTGACAAGGTCGAATCGGGTGAGCATGGCTTAAGCCGTCGTGATTCGCTCGTCTCAGAAGTGAAAGTTGACGAAACTTTCCTGAATCGATTTGCACTTGAACAGTTGCGGTCAGACAGTCAGCGCGCACACGAGCAAATCAGCATTCAATTGAAAGAGATATCGTTAGAACCGCGAATCCAAGCAAAAATTGACATTAAGACGAAACATCTTCGTCGCTCTATCTTAGATATTTCTCCTGAACTCGTGAATCTCGAACTGCAGGCTATGGAGCTAACGGAAGTTCGATCAGTCGGCATCCGAGTGCTTCGCGATTTCTACCCGCACGCTGCGCTACGCATGTTTGCAAATCCTGACAAGATTTCGATGGCTAACAGCATTGCTAATTTTATTCGAGAAATCCAGGTGACAGAAAAATCGGTTCGTCCTCTCGTATCAAACGTAACCACGAACACTGGAAAAATAGAAGTTGTTGATTTCATTGCGACAGCGAGCAGAATCGGGATCCGTGGCGAATCAGTAAAGAACTCCGTTGAAGGGTATCTTCAGTCGTCTCCGTCTACTTCAAATAGTTCGAAAAAATGGATTGAAAGCTGGGCGCAGTGGCACGTTCGGAACCATACTCCGGCGCGACTTCAGTTGCGTGCAGAAATGTTTGCAGGTCACAATATTAAACCAGTCATCGAAGACCGTAGCGCGGTTACCGACGTTCTTCCACATGCTCAACGTTACCTTCGAGATCGGGCCCACACTCTAAAAGTCGATGC
>JANOUF010000165.1:0-2051 GCA_031416685.1 Bdellovibrionales bacterium | reverse complement strand
GGGGATCTCAATAAAGCCATTGGGAATCTTATCGTTGATGGTGAGCTTACCGAATCTGCAAAATGGGCAATTTCTAAATCTTCAGCAGAATCTTTGCCGCAACTTCGTCAATATGAAGTGGCAAAGCTTCGTAAAGGATCTGACGTTGCACTCTTGGTACAAGCTGGCTATCCGAGAGAAACTATCGCCGCAGCACCGGAGTCAGCACTTCTCGAGATGGGCGCGAAAGTAAAACAATATCCCAATGGCACAAAGTCGATTGCCTTTGCAAACAATGACGTCTACACGAGTCGATCCCAAGTTAGTAAAATATTTGAGCCTACTTCCGATCTCGAAAAGCTAGTAAAAGAAGCGAACGGAGACGCGACAAAGCTTGATGAACTTCGCGCTTCGTTACGGGAGCAGTTCGACAAACCAATTTTTAAACCTAAAGTTGCGAATCAACTACAAGGGGCTCTGGTAAGTAAAGACGAGACAGTCAGAAAATTTGCGCAAGGTTTACTTCGTGATAATGCAGATATGCGTAGCACGACAGCAAAGGCATCCCTCGTTGCTCGTCGAAAAGATATTTTTGATGCAATCCCTTTTGATCCAGAAAACGTGGATGATCAAAAGTTGTTCCGCGAACTTAGTGAACTTAAAACTCAAGGCAGTCGCGGAATAATTGCGAGCCAGGCGAATCAGCTTCGAGCATCTGGAAATCCAAAACCATCAGGTGGTCAAATTAGTAAGTCGATTGCTGAATCTGCATCGGCTGGAAAGCTTGAACTTGCAAAGGCAATGGAGGAGATGAAGATCTCGCCAAACCTTGCTCATGGCGGAAATGTTATTCAGCAGAAACAAATCAGATCTGCGGTGAGCACAGGCGGCTCCACTAACCAAGCCTCAAAAATTCCCAAGCAAAGTGCTGGTTGTGTAACAAAGGCGCTAGAAACCCTTCTTCAGGGGAGTCGGTAGTCTGGTTCGGAATAAAAAAGTGACTACGGCACTTTAGCGGGACGTTCACTAAAAAGGTTCTGCTCGAACCTTCGCTTGAATGGTGCGCGGGAAGAGACTCGAACTCTTACACCATTGAAAAATCTTTCCGTGGCAAAATAAATTGCCACGGAATGAATCCGCTAAAATTCCAATTTCAATTCGACTCATTTATAACTGTCGCATGAAAACAAAAATTTTTTTGACAGTTACTGCGTTTATTTTGATTGGCTTTGATTCACACGCAAACGTGCCTGACGTCTTGGGCACTTTCGAGGGAGGGCGAAATCCTTTTCCCGATTGCTTGATTCAAGTTCATCAGCCCGACAAAGATACGATTGAATTTAAAATCACCATTCCTGGTGAAAAGCCTCAAACAATCACCAGTCCAAAAATGAAAGTGAAGAAGATTGCCTGGGATTCATATCGTCAGTTTCAGGTCGCAAAAAAGTATTCGCAAAAAGGCTCGACAACAGAGTGGACTGTCATCGGCTGTCTTTTTGACAACCAAACTCACGAGCAGAACACCGGGTTCTTGAACTATGTCAGAATCGTTTATCACCAATCTAAAAAATGGTGTCCTGGGTTTGGCTGCACGATCGCGTACGAGAGTGTGATTTGCCCGGTTAAGCTTTGAGTTTCAACAATCACTTCGCCACGGCTAAGGCCTAAAAATGTTTCTTACTAAATGCGCGCCCCGATCCACTTTTCAAATATTTTTCGAACTCACGAGCCTTTGATTCGCTAACGAACCAGAAATAAACTTCGATATTCCAGGGCCGATATTTACTCGTATGGCTTGAGTGACCTGAGTTATGCGACGCCAGTCGTGCGTTAATATCTTTTGTGATGCCGGTGTAAATTTGCGTTCGATCTAATTGGCTACGGAGTTTATAAACGAACATGGAAACTGGCTGAGCAATATTGAGGCTATGCAAAGCTAAAATATGGGTAAGTTGAGAGTTGATAGTCCGCCTACGCTAAAGCTTCGGCGGACATCCTTCGGTTCGCTCCGTCTGGCTGCGCCAGCCGTAGCTTTAGCGAAGGATGGTGCGCGGGAAGAGACTCGAACTCTT
>JANOUF010000164.1:0-4690 GCA_031416685.1 Bdellovibrionales bacterium | reverse complement strand
TTATCCTCCAGCGGGCGAAGACAATTATATTCCGGTTCAACTCGTCAGTGGAATGGGTCCAAATTTTACTGCAGGACAAATGGTGTTTTTACCGTTGAGTGAATTTGTAGCTCCTCGTAGCGTTCGAGTTCTTGACGATTCGGATGAAGAAACTGAAGGGCGTTATTGCACGGAATGTAGTGAGCCACGTTCGCGAGAAAATTCGAGCGTTTCAAGATTGCAGCGAATTCCACCGCCAGCAATTCAGGAACGCAGTTCGAGATCGTATTCCCAAGGCAGCCTTCCTAAATTCGTCGCAGGTACACGCGGTATGAACCCAGCTTGCCACGAAAACACGATGAACCCGCGCACTGGAAAAATGGGCTCGTTTGGAAAAGAACTAGCTCGAGTCATGAGCTCCGACAAATATAGTTCGACTTACACTCGGTCGAATGCACTCGGTGCTTTTTGCCCTCGCTTCAATCAATTGAGTGAAACTAGAAAAATCGAGGCTTGGGTTTGGTTCTGGGCATCGCTCGGCCAAGAAGAATCGAATTGCAATCTCGCACAAGAGCATAAGACACACGTGGGTAAAAAACGAATCAACCCTCGGCCCGGTTACGGTTATGCCACTGCAGAAAAAAGCCAATCCATCCGCGATGGTCGCTATAGACAAGGCGCCGGCGATTGCCGCAATATCTTGACGATGTCAGGACAAGCATTGTGCTACGTCTCAATGATGAAGGAGACACAACTCGATAATGGTGCAAGCGCGTATAGTTACGGTAGTTCCTATTGGGGTCCGCTCCGTCCAGGACGCGCTCGCACGCAAGTGATGCCACACATGAAGAGGTTTGACGAATGTTTCTAAAGTCATTAATCACAGCATTAGCAGTTTCGTTTTCACTTTCATTGCTTGCCGCATCGAAAGGCCCGATCGAACTTGGAGATTACCAAGTTAAGAATGGCCCAGAGGATTTTTGTCTTCCTTTTAAAATTAAAGAGTTGCCAGAAAAAGACGATGTTCCGGTGTACTTAAGCCCGATCCATTCTCTTTACCTGAAAGCACGTAAAGATAAAGCAACGTCGGACATCAATCCGAGCTGTATTTTCAAGTCTGATGTAAAACGCAAGAACTCAGGCGGGAAAACGATCATCACGGTTATCGAATCTGAAGAATGTAAAGACCAAATCGTTTCCCACATTACCAATACATTTACGATAAAGTCGGATTCGATCGTACTCGATGTTGTCGAAAAGGGTGCAAGCGGCTACAGTTGTGAGTGGGCGCTCGTAAAGACAAAGAAAAAATAATCGAGCCCCATTAAAAAAACGTGAGGCTCATGACTCCGGCGATCGCACTTCTTTTATCAGGCGCTATTTTTACGATCGCGCATACATCCGTAAAGTTCATCCCTCATATTCCCACTGCACAAATCGTCCTCTTCCGCGCTATCTTTTCTATTGTGCTTAGCTATATCTGGCTTCGCTACGAAGGCATTCGGCCTTGGGGCAAAAATAAACCGATGCTCATTCTTCGAGGCGTTGTCGGTACGATTTCGCTGTTCCTGTATATTTACACTCTTAAGCACATGCCGCTTGCGAGCGCTTTTGCTCTAAACTACCTCACGCCAATTTTTACGGTGTTAATCTCCTGGTTCGTGCTGAAAGAAAAACCCCAGTGGCACATTTGGATTTTTTTGGCACTTTCGTTTTGCGGAGTCATCCTCGTGCGAGGATTTGATACGCGCATCTCTGGCACTGAGCTTGCGGCCGGAGTTGCCTCGGCTATGGCTGCTGCATGTGCCTATACGCTCGTTAGGAAGCTCAGAAGCGAAGACCATCCACTCGTCGTCGTATTCTTCTTTCCTCTCGTTACGCTGCCACTGACGTTGCCATTCTATAACTCAACGTGGATCTTGCCGAGCGCTCAAGATTGGTTCGTGATTTCAGTCATCGGTGTTTGTACGCAGCTCGCTCAGTATTTCATGACGGTGGCATATCAAGGAGCGCCGGCAGCAAGTATCACGAATCTTACCTACGTTACGATCGTGTATGCGCTTGCGATTGGATTTTTCTTTTTTGGCGAAACTTTCTCTCCCGAATCGCTCGCAGGAATCGCGTTGATCATTGCGAGTGCGGCAATGAGCAGCCATATCGCTCGCAAGAAATCGGCAATACATCCAACAGTGTCTTAGGTTTTGACACTGTCGCAGCTCCGTACCGGCAGTGCCCAAAAGCGTCGCTTTTATACCGCCCAGCCAGCCGCTAACATATTGATATTACTTGTAGTTTCTGAGAGGCGCTCAGGCACTCCCCTTGTACTAGTAAAAGGAGAAATCAAAAGCTTTAAATGGGGATTAAAAATGAAATCAACTGAAACTCAAATCAAATTCGTAGCTAACTCGTTCTTCATGTTCGGCGTATTCATGCTTGTAACAGCATTGTGGTTACAGTCTTGATAAGTGACACGCACCTTTTTGCCCAGCGGTGAGTCATCGAGATGACTCACCGCTGGGCAAAAAGGTGCGTGTCACTTATCAAGGGCATCGTGAGATCTAAACCCCGCAAAAGCTAGGATGCTGGAGCGGGGTTTTTTATTTTGAAC
Source organism: Bdellovibrionales bacterium (assembly GCA_031416685.1). Taxonomy (GTDB): domain Bacteria; phylum Bdellovibrionota; class Bdellovibrionia; order Bdellovibrionales; family JAMPXM01; genus JANOUF01. The sequence goes on along the minus strand of JANOUF010000164.1, from coordinate 2,103 downwards.
ATTTCGGTGGCGCGAATTAATGCGCTCGCTGTACCCGGCTCATCAACTGCGTGCCCCGCATCGGGAATAATACTTAACTCTGCCTCCGGCCACACACGATGCAAATCAACTGCGTTCTTAACCGGGCAAACAACGTCGTATCGACCATGAACAATCACTGTTGGAATGTGCCGGATCTTGTAAACATCCTCGAGCAATTGCGTATCGGATTTAAAAAACGCGCCGTGCATGAAGTAGTGACACTCGATTCGAGCTACTGCGACCGCTGTGTGATCCGCAGTGAACGAAGAGATTGTTTGCGCATCTGGAATTAGTTTTAAGGTGCTGCCTTCCCACCCGCTCCAAGCTTTAGCCGCACGTAAACGAGTTTGCTCGTCAGGAGAAGTCAGCAAACGGTAGTACGCAGAAACCAAATCATCTCGTTCAATTGCTGGTACTGGCGCAAGATAGGTCTGCCAGATATCTGGAAAAATGAAGCTAGCGCCTTCCTGATAGAACCAACGAATTTCCTCTTTGCGACACATGAAAATTCCGCGCAACACAAGATGAGTTACGTTGGTCGGATGGGTTTGCGCATACGCGAGTGCCAAAGTGCTGCCCCATGAGCCACCAAACACCAACCATTTATCGATTTTTAAATGCGCACGAATTTTTTCGATGTCAGCGACCAAATCCCACGTCGTGTTGTTTTCAAGCGAAGCGTGAGGAGTACTCTTTCCGCAGCCGCGTTGATCGAAGAGCACAATCCGGTAGTGTTTCGGATCAAAGAACCGACGATGTTTTGGACTTAAGCCCGCGCCCGGGCCACCATGAAGAAATAAAACCGGCTGCCCTTTCGGGTTACCAACTTCCTCGACGTAAAGTTCATGGTTTGGGGCAACCTTGAAACGAAATGTGTTGTACGGTTCAATCTCAGGGAAAAGTGTATATTCAAGCATTTGATTATTTACGGCTAGAGTTCCCGAATGTGCAAATCTTGATGCATAGCCTCGGGCAATTTCTTGCGCTCGGTCACACGCGGGGGCAAGATGAGGTCATGAAGTACAAAGAACTCCCACCGTTTAATGGCTGCTACAACCTCAGGTTTGGCGGTCAGGTGCGTTCTCAAGAAGCCGTTTTGTTTCTTCACGGCTTCCCTGCTGAACAAGGCAATAAAAACATCGATTTGGCCGAGAAGTTAACCGACGACTTTGGCCTCGATACGTATGTCATGCACTACAACGGTTTAGGAAAAAGCGAAGGTGAATTTAACTTTTCATCATCAATCGAGGAATCCGCAAAGTTCGCCGAGAGTTTGATCAAAGAAAATAGCTACTCAAAGCTTCATCTCGTGGGTCATAGCTGGGGCGGTTCAGTCGCCACAGAAGTTTACCGTCGGATTAAAGATCAGCGCGGTCGATTGGTTTTGCTTGCACCGTTTACGGATGTTCGAGACGGCGAAGGCGCAATGGAGCTAGCGCTTTATTTCATGCGACATTACCCGCACATCATTTCAGCGGATCGTTTCGACTCTGTCGCTAAAGATTTGGGTAAAGTGAGAGAGCAATTTCACGCGCAACGAACGGCGAAAGAACTTTCCTCCCATGGGGGCAATGTCTTGATCATTCACGCAAAGCGTGACGACATAATCCCCGTATCGATGAACCTAAATCTGAAAAAAGCCTGGGGTCCCGACGCAACTTACATTGAACTTGATTCCGATCACCGTTTTTTTCACAATCGTGATTTGATGATTGAAAGAGTTGAAAGATTCTTCCGCGACCGCCCTGTCTAGAACTGTCTTTTTCTACCCAAGTGTGAACTTGGCCCACACAAGCGAGTGCTCATTTTTGTGACGGTACTGCCGTTCTACGTCACTGTTAGGCCCGGTTATCTTCTAACTAAGCGCTAAACCCTCCAAAACTTAGATAAATCCTTGGCACTAACCTTGCGAGAAACCGGTCGACCCAGCTTCAAAATAGCGGGACGGCAGTTAACGTTGGATGTTGCCGTAAGGATTGGGAAACGATGAAACATTTAGTAATTGCGGCATTCGTGGTCATCAGCCAAGTGGGTTTTGCTGCAGAAAAAATGGATCTCGATACGCATTCGCTTCTCATTACG
>JANOUF010000163.1:0-3260 GCA_031416685.1 Bdellovibrionales bacterium | reverse complement strand
AAGTCAGTGGCGATGGCAGCTGCACTTCCTCACGGACAATTCGTTGAGATCAAGGGCCAAGGCCATTGCACGAATGTGGAAAACCCTGAGTTGTTCGTTTCATTAGTTAACACGCACTTGTTTCAGTAAGGATTAACTGCAATGTCTTTTGCAACGATCACCGGCACCGGCTTTTACGCTCCAGGCGAGCCGATTGAAAACTCGTTTTTCAATAAAAAGTACGACAAGGACATGGATACCTTTCTTCGTACTCAACGAAACATCTTCACTCGCCACTTCATGGCCGCTGATCAAGCGACAAGTGATTTGATTTTACCCGCAGCCAACGACGCTCTTAAAGCTGCGGGCCTCAGGGCCATCGATTTAGATTTGATCATCGTTGCAACCGATACTCCTGAATATGTTTCTCCGAGCACTGCATCGGTAGTGCAATACCGCTTAGGTGCCGAAAAGGCTGGAACGTTCGACGTCAATACCGCATGTGCGGGCTTCGTAACTGCGACAGATATTGCGACAAAATTTATAATGGCCGATTCTCGCTACCAGCACATTCTCGTTGTTGGCGCTTACGGCATGTCGAAGTATTTCGATTGGACTGACTTAAAAGTAACAAGCGTATTTGCTGACGGAGCAGGTGCCGCAATTCTGTCTCGCACCAATGATCCCGAGCTTCGCGTGCTCGGCTCGCAACTTTACACTGACGGGCAATATCACGACTACATGGGAATCTATGCTGGCGGCACTCGCACTCCGATTTCGGCTGCTGCCGTTGAGTCGCGTGATCACCTTTTGCAATTTAAAAAACGTGTCCCACCTGAAACTAACGGCGAACATTGGCCAAGACTTACCAGCATCGTACTCGATCGCTGTGGTGCGGGTCCTCGTGACGTAAATCACTATTTCTTTACTCAGATCAATATCGCTTCAATCCATGAAACGATGGATAAATTAGAACTTCCGCGAGACCGCGCTCACAACGTCATGGATAAGTTTGGATACACGGGAAGTGCTTGTATCCCAATGGCGATCGGCGATGCGGCGGCTCAACGTAAACTTAAAAAAGGCGATCTCGTCATGCTTCTCGGTTCCGGTGGTGGAATGTCGATGGCGGCGATGGCAATGCGCTGGAGTTACGACACTTAATATGAACGTTGTCCTAATGAATATAGAACATGCAATCGAAACAGATTGGCTAAAAAAATGGGCGACCTACTCGCCCCGTGCTATCGCGCTTCAAGATGCTGAGACAAAGGCACAGTATAGTTACAAAGAACTTTATTACTTGAGCTGTAGGATCGCTTCGCACTTACAGGATCATTTCAAAATTAAGCGCGGTGATCGCATAGCCGTCTTAGCCACGAACGAAATGGAATATGTTCCGTTGTTCTTTGCAAGCCAACGCTTAGGCGCGATTCTCGTTCCTGTTAATTTCAGACTCACAAGCCGAGAGATTGATCACATCCTTGAAGATAGCGGCGCTGAAGTTTTAATGGCGCAAGATGCTTTCAAAGAAACGATTGAGAAGCTCAACCCAAAATTTGTTCCCGATAAGCGCTGGTCGTTTGAGAATTATCAGACCCGCACTCAGGAATTTCTGCGGAATCAGAGCACTCATTGGGAAGTTCCATTTGCTGGTGAATTTGAATCGCCAGCGATGATTCTTTATACCTCTGGGACAACTGGAGCGCCAAAAGGTGCGATCATCACGCAAAAGATGATGTTCTGGAATTCGATCAACACAGGTCTTCGTTTGAATCTCACTCAAAACGACGTGAACGTTAGCTTCTTGCCGTTTTTTCACACCGCTGGATGGAATGTTCTTACGACTCCGCTCTTACACCGTGGTGCAAAAGTCATTATCGCAAAAAAGTTTGAAGCTGAGCGGATCCTAGAACTTTGCCAAACGGAAAAGGTCACGATTCTCTTTGGTGTGCCGACGACGATGGACATGATGTATCGCTCGCCGCAGTTTGCAAAAACAGATCTCACTAGTGTTCGCTACGCAATTGTCGGCGGCGAGCCAATGCCGATTGATCTCATCAAAAGCTGGCAAGAAAAAGGAATCCCGATTCGCCAAGGCTTCGGCCTAACAGAGTTTGGCCCGAATGTTTTCTCTCTGCCTGAGGAAGATTCTATTCGCAAGGCTGGCTCTATAGGATTTCCGAATTTCTATGTCGACGTACGCGTTGTCGATGACCTCGGAGAAGACGTAAAAGCTGGCGAGATTGGTGAGTTGATTTTGAAAGGCCCCGTCTGCACTCCAGGCTACTGGAGAAATGGCGAAGCTACCGCTAGTGCGATTAAGGATGGATGGCTTCACACTGGTGATCTCGTTCGCTCAGACCACGAAGGCTATTACTATGTTGCTGGACGCAAGAAAGACATGTTCATCAGTGGCGGCGAAAACGTGTACCCAGTTGAGATCGAACGATTCTTAAGTTCGCATCCAAAAATTCGGGAAGTCGCGGTCGTTGGTGTTCGCGATGAAAAATGGGGCGAGGTCGGCAAGGCTTTCATCGCAACTGTTGATGGCGCTAACTTGAATTCAGAAGAAGTTCTTCAGTTTTGCCAAGGCAATCTCGCTAAATACAAAATTCCGAAGCACGTTTCGTTTTTGCCTGAACTGCCCAAGGGCGATAGCGGAAAAATCCTAAAGCGTTTGCTTCCGTCTTAGGATCTCAAACAAGTTTGATCAAAGCAGCGAGCGCGCCAAATCCTACAATCATCATTCCGCCGAGCCTAATTGTAAGCCGATCACCCATGCGCGACAGCTCCGTCTCAAGGCGTACAAATCGAACATCCATGCGTTGCTCGAGATCTTTAAGATCCTGTTTTGTCGCGAAACTATTCATAGTAAAGTCGTTCATCATCTCGATTTTTAAAATACATCAGCGTATCTGCCATTGAGAACCCCTTTTATTTTAAGGGTTCCTACTGCAAGTTACGAGCATTTGTGGGATCAAATTGAGACGCCACCGGGGATCATAGCATCCGAAATACGCTTACCGTCTTATGAGCCGATTTATCCCGCTCAGTGAAATCAGCCAAACTAAAAGTTCAGTGATTGGCAAAGTCAGAAGCATCACTAGTGTAAAGACTGATGGGTTCGCGCGGAGCGATTCGCCTGCGGTAACCGCTAAAGCGAAACATAGAATGTATTGAAGTGCATAGACTAAGAAAAAATTCCGGGATGTTTGAAATTGAGTCACTCTTCCTAGATGCGTTCCAATGTAATCGTTAACCTGAGTTACGAGTGAAAT
>JANOUF010000162.1:0-13151 GCA_031416685.1 Bdellovibrionales bacterium | reverse complement strand
TGAAATTCGCGACGCGTTCACGAAGAACCAAATCGAAATCCCATACCCGCACAGAACTTTGTTGGTGACCGGTGGCGCGTTAGTTCCGCCAACGCAAACTCGCGCCTAAGATTGATCGCCGTCTTTGCCGATGGCTTCAACAGGACAACCTTCCATCGCTTCACGACATTTATCTTCTTCGTCGGTCGATGCAGGTTGTTTTGATAGAAACGCGTGGCCAGCGTCTTCTTCCATTTTAAAATTGTCAGGAGCAGCGATTACGCAGGCATCACAAGCGATACAAGTCTTATCGACAAAGAACTTGCCTGGTGCGTTTTCTTCCCACTTTTCGTTTTTATCTGCCATCTCTGTTATTCCTTAAATGCGCGGCCCCTGGCCTCTCGCTAATCCTATGAGCGTGCTGTTGCGAGTGCTGGAACTGTTTTTTCTAAATAGGCCCAGCCTGTAAACAAGACAGCTGCGAACACGAGATCGCCTGCGACTTGGTTTTTGAAAAACGGAACAGCTGCGAGGTAACAGCTAACCAAGCCTTCTTGAGTCAAAGGATACATCCCAGAAGTGGCCCATACAGCAAAGTTCGTTACTACGAAGAACAAAACCGAAGCCAAAAGTGCGCCTGCGACTTTTGGCAACGCACCTTTTTGATCGCGAAGGAAAATGCCGACGGCGACGATCACCGCGAACGTTGCGTATACGACCCACATGAGATCATGAAGTCCGATGACTAAATCAGTGAGTAACATTGCGACCATCGGAAGAGCGAATGCACCGAGGCGGTTGGTGATCGTGAAACCCGCAAACAGTGCAAGTGCGCCGATTGGAGAAAAATTCACCGGAAGAGGCAGAAAGCGCATCACGATTGCGAAGACAATGATTCCAATAATTGAGAGCAAGCGTAAATTAAAAAAACCGACCTGAGAACTCACGTATTGGCCTCCAAGAATGAACAGATGAGCTATTGATAACAGAGGCTCATAAAAGGGCAACAAAAAATAGGTAACTGCGTGTTTTTACATTTAAAAAATAAGTTGTCTCGGGCTCCCTAGAGCATTTGCACCACCAAACGGTACGCGGTGCACCTTTTGGCGACGAGGCGGAGGCCGAGTTGAAAGCTTTTAAGTAGGTTTGTGAATTGCCATGTGATTAACTTGTTCCCACCGTTTCAGGAGGATGAATTTGATCGAGCAGGGACAAGCGCCCACAAAAATCCATTGGACGAATCTTCTATTTTTCACGCTGACGCCACTTGCGGCGATCATCGGCTTACCGATTTATTATTCGACTCATGCTTTTTCTTGGGGACCAATCGCGATCCTTCTGATTTCTTTTGCGATCAGCAACTTGAGTATTACTTGCGGTTACCATCGCTATTTTTCTCATCGTAGCTACAACGTAAATAAATTCGTCGAATGGCTTTACGTATTTTTCGGCACGGGCGCCTTCCAAGGTTCCGTTTTGCAATGGTGTACGGATCATCGCCGTCATCATCGCGAAGTCGACACCGACAACGATCCGTACAGCATCAACAAAGGTTTCTGGTACGCGCATATTGGTTGGATTTTACAAAAAGACCCAAACCCAGAACACCATGAAATTAAATGCCCGGATTTACAAAAGAGCGCCTTCATCAATTTTCAACACACGCACTACGCTTTGTGCGCAACGTTTGTCGGCTTCTTCCTTCCTGGGTTTGTCGCAATGGCATTCGGAATGGAGTTTTGGACCGGCGTCCTCTTCGGTGGCGCAACAAGAATCGTGATTTCGAATCACTCAACATTCTTAATCAACTCCGCTTGCCATTACTTTGGAACGCAACCGTATACGGACAAGAACACCGCTCGCGACAGTATTATTTGTGCGTTTTTGACATTCGGTGAGGGCTATCACAACTTCCATCATATGTTCCAAGCGGACTATCGGAATGGAATTCGCTGGTACCACTGGGATCCAACAAAATGGATGATTCAAGGTCTAGCTGTTGCAGGCCTTGCTTCGAGATTGAAGACTGTTTCGAGGGAAGAGATCCTGAAAGCTAGACTTCAGATGGATGCAAAGATCCTTATTGCGCGAGGTGCGAGCAGTGATCTTGTTGCGTCATTGAAAACTAAGGTCGAAAACGCACAAGAACGCATGCGGCACTTGAAGGCTGAGTACCGACGTATCAAACTAAGCTATAAACGCTCGGCACCCGAAGCAACTCCGGTGGTTGCAAAGGTGATTGAACTCAAAGCCGAAGCTAAACGTGCTCGCCGCGATTTTAAAACGGCGAACCGTCAATGGCGGCAGTATGTGCGCACTTACCGAGCGAGCCGCGCCGTCTGAGAATCGTTGGTCAATGAACCGCACGTTAAGACGTGTCGTCTACATTACGGTCGGTGTTGGAGTACTTAGCGCCCTCGGAATCGGGGGCGTTGAATACTTGGGCCAAACGCGAATTGATCCCGTCATAAAAGAATATCGAGGCGTTCAAGCTGCATTCCTTGGACAGTTCGAGGAAGATCAAGAATTCCTTCGCCGCATCCCAATTTTTTCCTCAAGCCAACAAGCAACTAAAGATGCCGGTGGATTTTTAAATCAGCGAGTGATTTGGACTCCAGAAATGCCGGGCCAAGAGCAATTCGCAGTACGCCTCCCTTCAGAGCTTTCAGAAGAAATTCTTCGTTACAAAAACGATTGGCTTCGACATCACAGCAGGCTCTTACGTAACCGAAAAGTCGATTTAAGTTGGTTCAACGAAATTTCGAAGTTTGATTATTGGGATCTTGAAAGCAATAGCCCTCAAGGCAAGCTCATTGAATTGCAGAGCTATATTAGCCCTGAGAATTTGCCGATCCCGGATGCGATCGAGCTTCTGACTCTCGCAAAATTAAGACTCGCAGTCGGCGCAGATGAAAAAAAACCTCTGCAAGCGCTCCAACACTTACGCCAACTCGCAACCCTTCTTCTTACAACCGAAAGCATTCATATGTACACAACCGCTCTCGGTGTTTTGGACATCGAGCGCCGCGGTTATCAATACTTTCTCGACACAGAAATGATGAAAGAAGATGACTGGGAGGTCATCCCGCGAAACATCACACGTCGTGCGTCGCGCGCACTGTGGGCCGCTCGTGGATATTTCCACGTGTGGACCGATACAAAATTGCTTGAGAGAATATTTTTGAATCAAAGAGAGCCGATTGGATTTTGCGCGGCAATCAACGAAGCAGCTCCTCGCGAACTTGCATTGCGTCCGCTTTTTGCTCGCACATTACCTTTTGAACGCGATCTTGATCTACCGCTCGCAACGCTTGATCGAGTCATGAAACGCGCCGACGATACTTGCCGCCTGAAATACTTGACCGTCATGCGAAACGAAGGACTCTTGCAAAAAGAAAAAGGCGTGCCGGGATTCCTAACGGTTCTCCCCTATTCTCGAAAGATCTTCGGACTTCGCATTGCGACCCTTCCCTTCATCGGTTTTGAAGGTTACGCCGATACCAAACAGCACGATTAAAATCTCGCCCGTTTGGATTTCGAACCCCTGTTAGCCAACTCGACACTTTGAAGTTTTTGCGAGCTAACTTGGCGCAATCTCCAATTAAATTGCATCTCGCACCCTTTTACGGTGGCCCGTCGCTTGCTCTACCTCGGGCAGCCTACAAACACGGGAAAACTGGTGCGTATGTTGAAAACTCTGTTGATTCGATTCCTATCCGTTTCGCTCGTCTTGATTTCGTCAACGAACGCGTCGGCCAATCTCTGCGTCGACACTTTCACAATCGGCAAACCGGATGGGTTCACACTCGATGCCGACCCATTTCGCCAATGGCTACTTTGGGAACAGAAAGCGAATCTTGCTCTTTATATCAAATCAGAAACAACTGTCGATGTACCGCTTGTCGAAGTTCCAGCATCAGCTGTTGATTTTCAAGTCACTACGCAAGCGCCTAAAGAGCTCATCAAGTTCTTTCAAACTCCAACGGGAAATGTCCTATGGGCAAAACATCCTTACAATGCTGATCAACGTGTTCCTTTTTTAAATTCGACAGCTACATCTTCAGTTCCAGTTTTTGAAACGTCGTCACGCTCACTTGCACTAGATGGTGCGCTACGCGGTTTTACCATCAAACTCGCTACGGATCGACCCCATGGACCAAAAGGTCAGTATCAACCCGACAAAGTAAAGACGAACGATGACGTCGACTCCGCTCTCATCCACACAAAACATTTGGATTTGACCGATGCCGAGTTCGGACCCGATGCGAGATTAATTGTTCTCGGCGAAGTCATGACTATCGCAGAAAAGAAAACTGGAATTGGAATGGTCGTTCGCGACGTTCGCGCAATGGACGACGGCCATTATTACCTTCCAGCGCTTTCCATTCCATTTGTCGGTCGAGAGATCGCACGACGTAACGGAAAAACATTTGAAGAATTCTTCGCTGCAAACTACGCAGCTCTACTTGGCGAAGCAAAGGCACGGCTTTTATTAAGAACCGGATTGCAGATGCTCACGCCGAATCCGCAAAACATGCTCATCCAGCTCGACAAGCAACTTCGCCCCACTGGGAAAATTGTCTTCCGCGACGTGAGCGACGCATATTTAGTCGACGTGGTTGCAAAGGGACTAGGCTTTGAAAAACAAATCGAACTTGATAACCTTGCTGAGTATCCGCCCGTAAAAGAAGTCACTCCATATTGGTCAAATTCGTCTTGGCGCTTTGACGAAGCAGGCGATAAGTCTGTTAGCTATGCAACGACTACCTCGTGGGGCGTAGCGCACGACACAGCCTTCGTTGGATACATCAAGGCCGAGCTAGGTATCGAAATTTCTGAGAATCGTCTAGGTCAGCGGGACACTTACAATAGCGTTTATCAAGCGCTTGCCTCTGACGTTGGCCAAATGAAATTACGCCAGTACCGAGAGCGTCTGAGCCAATCAAAAGTCACAAGCGCAGCAGCTGGCTTTTAATAGATTTTGATCCACGACCGAGGGCGAGACCGCCAATCCTAGTCTTGGCGGTTCATACATTCCAATTCAAAATTGAACTTCGCCGCCCACTCTATCGAATAGGTTTTTTGATGATTCAGTATTTGGTCCTGTTAGGTCTTACGATCTGCCTTTGTGCCTGCTCTACAATTTCCAAATACGCAACTCGGGGACCCTCGAGCGTAAACGGCGTTACAAAAATTGCCAAAGAAGGTGAAGCTTGCGAAGTCGATCTCGACGGCGATGCTCGCGCTGAAAAAGTTGAAATTGGAAAAGCATTTGGGGAGCGGGTACTTGTGATCATGCACCCGCCCGCAATCAAAGGTAAGGCAGCAAAGTATTTTGTTGAGAGCCTTTCTACCAGCCAATCGGTCGCGTGCATTGCAAACGAAGAACCGGGCGCACCTTTTCGCGGGACCGATGAGGCTGAAAAAGCTGTGAGCATTCCGATGCGCGCAGATTACCTAAAAGTTGAGACACCTGAAAAAGACGCACGCTTTTTGTATTTTGATGCGACAGTCGCGAGTTATAAAAATTTATGGCGAGCGGATTGATCTGAAGATCATTGTTTAACGGTCCGTGCGGCGAAGCTGACCCTCGACACTAGCGGCGTCTCGCCGGTATTGATCAAAAAGTAGGCCGCCGTTCTGTGCTAAGAGTTCTTCGGTCAAATCGATGACCATCTTCCCCTGCCCAGTGCTGAATAATTGCTCAAATGAATCGGTGAACCGGCGGTAAAACGCTGGGTCTGCCTTTTTTAGCTTTTTAAGAATCGATTTCCCGGTCGCCGAATATTGATTCTGACTGCGGAAATAATAGTCAGCCACCTCACCAAACATGAAACTAGCAGTCGCAAAAAGTTCGATTTTAGAGCGTGGCAAACGCAAGTCATCAAGGCGTTCGCTTAAATGGTATCTGCGATCTTCGATTTCCGCTTGAGTGAGTGGTGGCGGTCCTGCTTGGAGGACATCGCCGGCCATTTTCTTAAGTTCGTCAGAGAATGGGGTCGCCGATGGCGTCTCAAGTCCATCGTAGACCATCTCAGCGAGCGTCGACGTTCCTGTCGGCTGATCAATCTCGTAAAGGAACTGTTTTAGCGTCTTGGGATCATGGACGAATGCTTCTACGGGCCATTCGAGGTGATAGAAGGATTCACGAAACGCTTGTTGGAGCTTTGGGTAGATCACGACGATATCGAGATCCGAATGCTCGGTGGCTTCTCCTCGCATTACGCTTCCCGCGAGAAAAATAACTTCTGCGCCCTTGTAGCGAGTATCGAGCAGATCTTTGGTGACGAACAATGGTGAATGTTTGCGAGTCATCTGCCCAAAGTTATTCAATTAAGCGCGCGAATTAGCAACCACAATTTGCTTGGGAGGTCGAACGACCGAGTATTTAATAAACCCACAAGCGCCGCTGTAGGAAGGCGTTTGGCCCGCCGCTTAAAAAAACCTTTGCGTAGGCGAGTTTTTCGGTTACACGTTTTTTATGAACGTAAGAAACTTTATCGACCATCACTACCGGCACTTCAATTCTGCAGCTTTAAAAGACGCAGCGATTGGGTGGGAGACTCACCTCAATTCAGGCGGCAAAATGTTCGTCACGCTCGCGGGCGCGATGAGCTCAGCCGAATTGGGGCTTTCTTTGGCGGAGATGATCCGTCAGGATAAAGTTCACGCGATCTGCTGCACAGGCGCGAACCTCGAAGAAGATGTGTACAACCTCGTCGCTCACGAACACTACGTTCGCATTCCGAAGTGGCGTGAACTCACTCCGCAAGATGAGCAAGCTCTTCTCGACAAGCATTTAAACCGTGTGACCGACACCTGCATCCCAGAAGAAGAAGCCATCCGCCGAATTGAGAAATCAGTGATCAACCACTGGCAAGCGGCCGAGAAAAAAGGCGAAGCTTTCTTCCCGCACCAGTTTATGTACAAGATTCTTCTTTCAGGGGAACTCTCGCAGTACTACCAAATCGATCCGAAAAATTCGTGGTTGATGGCTGCAGCTGAGAAAAACCTGCCCATGTTCGTACCTGGCTGGGAAGACTCAACGACCGGGAATATTTTCACGGGTCACGTAATCGAAGGCACAATTAAGAACGTGCACACGGTCAAAACCGGCATTCAGTACATGCAAAACTTGGCTGAGTGGTACACAGAGACAACAAAGAACGGAAAAACCATCGGTTTCTTTCAAATCGGCGGCGGTATCGCTGGCGACTTCCCGATTTGCGTTGTGCCGATGCTTCACCAAGATTTGGAACGCACGAGTGTTCCGCTTTGGGGTTACTTCTGCCAAATTTCTGATTCAACAACGAGCTACGGTTCGTACTCGGGCGCAGTGCCGAATGAGAAAATCACTTGGGGCAAACTCGGCATCGATACACCGAAATATATTATCGAATCGGATGCAACGATCGTGGCACCGTTGATTTTTGCGTATGTTTTGAAGTGGTAGTTACCTTGTAACTTCAACGACTGGGCATGCGGGTTTCGCGGCCTGATCGTCTCTAACAATGGAAGCGCCGATCACAGTAAGTAATCGCTGCAAGTGACCCTGCAAGAATGCTTCATCCAAACAATTCTTTGCGCCTCGAATTGGATACAACAAACCCGGGCGAACAATCGCTTCGCGCGCAAGCAATGTGCCGTCGTTTGGTCCTTTAGTTGCCAAGAAATCGAAAGCATCTTTTGAAGTTAGAGGAAGCTGGCTTGGGCTAGTGAGACCGAACGCAGAAACAATCATAAGTTTTTGATGAGTTGCGAGTTGCTCGCGCCACATTGGGAAGCTTGATGCAAGTTCGGCAAGTGCTGTTGCTTCTTTGCCGCCACTAAACACCGATTTCACCTGCTGAGTTCGTTTTGCAAATGGCTTCTGCAATCGATTTTCGATCAATGAACTGCCGTGAACGCAACCATTTAGGTTAAGCCAGCCGCGAACCTTCTTGGCCTCAGGTGCAGTCTTACCTTTACGTTGAAGGTACATGCGCATCTCTGCACTACCGCGACCTGTAGTAATCATAACGATGCGGCTAGCAGTCGAAGTCTTTAGATGTTCGGCAATTCTCCACGCGTTTCCCGAGACCGATTCTTTTTGGGAAGTTTCAGCAACGTCGGTCGTGAAACCCATTTCGCGCGCAATGTTTCGAATCCAATCAACGTGCGCGCCCCATGCAAGTCCTGGCATCACGCTTGGTACAATCAACACTTCAACTGGGCTTTTTCCTACTTTGTGATCGTGAAATCCAGGCTTCGCTGACTGAACATGGCGAATGAAACTTGAGTGCGGCTGACTTTGCAAAATCGCGCGATAAAGAACCGCGAGAGCTACTCCATACCCCGACTCTTCATTGATGGCTTCAAGCTCCGCCCATGTTGGGAGGCGACCACCGAGAGCACGAAGAATTTCCTGTGCTTCGAAAGTGAACTCGAGATCGTGTGTTGCTGCGGTAGCCATAGAGGAATCATACGCTTGGGACGCGTGTAGGCGAAAGTCCAGGATTTCAGGCTTCTTTATTTCGACACTTCAGTCAATTTTGCTTCCATGCGGTCGACGTAATCGACAATATTTTTATGGCGTTTCGCCAGATCCTGAAGCCGGTGCGACACTGGAATTCTTATCATATTGGCAAAAATTGCATACGCAACGGCGTCGATTGACGTTGGCTTATCGCCCATGAAGTACGGCTTCTCACCTAAAATTTCGGCGGCTACCCGCAAATCCTCTGCAACGATTGAGTAAACTTCGTCCTTTGAGTGGTGATTCCAACCGGCTGCACGAACGACACTTGTGATCCGTTTTCGCACTAAAGCCGATACAATTTGCATCACTACAGGTGGCATTTTTCCGAAAATTGCTTCGCGGGTCTGTGGCCAAAAATCATCATCAACCCAACGCTGATAAATAATTGCGAGCTGAAATTGGCGCTCTAAGAAACACCGAATCGCATGCATCCGAGCTTGTTCAGTCGCGAGTAGTCCCGCATCAAGTTTGTCTCCGTACTTTTGCACGAGATGCTTAATAATGAACTGCGAGTCCGCGACGACAACACCATCCGCGTCCTTAATGAACGGAAGTTTTTTCTTCGGTGCCTTCGAAGGATTGTGAATGACTTTTACCTGATAAGGGATTTGAGCGAGACGCAAGTAGGTCTCAATCTTCATGCAAAAAGGGCTTGGGTTGTCGACGTTCCACATTCGCGGAAACTGAAAAAGTGTGATCATTCTTTTAATGCTTCAGCTTTCTTTTTTTGGTCGAGCTCTGCTCGCTTTGAATCGGCCTCTGCTCGCTTTGAATCGAGTTCAACTTTGCAGCTTTCGTTTTTATCTTGGTACTCGTCTTCGCGTTTCATCAATACTGTTTTGTAGCCGCGAAAGCGTGCGATGCGATCACTTAGGAATTCTTCACTGACAGCAACGAGTTTATTTTTCTCATCGATACCGATTTTGTACTCTTCTTCTTTGTCCGTGATGCGCTCAACCGGCTCGGTCCATTTCAATCGGCCCTCGCCACCATATTCTTTGCGGGCAAGTTGTTCTCGGCAAGCTTTCAATGTGCCATAAAGACCACGCGATCCGTATTTACGATTTCCATAAACGCGATCTTCAAGTTCATAGACCTCGTACTGCAAACGTCGAAGCTCTTCGTTCATTGCGACTTTGCGTTGCACGACTAAGTTCCCGTCTTTCACACCGACTTTATCATCGCCTGTGACTGTGTCTTCGCGCTCCATCGCCGTCTCGATTTTTTCAGCTTTGTGTTTGTTTGATGAGCACGAAAAAATAAAGAGCCCTGCCAAGCAAAGTGCGAGCAACTGTGTTGCTTTCATCGAATCCTCCAAGTAAGAATCACAACCGTAGCCCTCGCAAAATTACCGCACAAGGCCTGTCGCGCTGCGCGATCAGTCGGTAAACACTTAAGTTTGTCCTTCATTCTTCGCCTTAGTTTTGGAACACTTACCTTATTCGATTTAGTTCCATAAACAGGAGTTAACTATGCTGCTTCGCTTACTTATGATTGCAACTTTGATGTTCAGCGTTTCTGCGTGCGGAATTTTCGGCGGCGGAAGCAAAGATGATGCGCCTGAAGAAGGTGCAGCAACGGAAGAAACGGCTGCTGAAGCAAACGACGGCCAAGCCACAGATGATGGCTTAAGCGATGAGCCGATGGATGGCGATAAAGAAGTATCTGACGCAGGAATGAGCGCAAAGCCTGTTGGTAAACCACTGTTCGAACGAGTTGGTGGTATGAAAGCACTTGAAGCTTTCGCCGAGAAATTCGTCGATGCACTCGCGACTCACAAACCACTACAAGGGAACGCGAACATCGTTAACGCAATGAAGGCCGATCAAACGCGACACAAAAAATTGTTAGCTGAGTTCTTTTGCGAACAAAGCG
Source organism: Bdellovibrionales bacterium (assembly GCA_031416685.1). Taxonomy (GTDB): domain Bacteria; phylum Bdellovibrionota; class Bdellovibrionia; order Bdellovibrionales; family JAMPXM01; genus JANOUF01. The sequence goes on along the minus strand of JANOUF010000162.1, from coordinate 2,779 downwards.
GCGGACCATGCAAGTACAGCGGTCGCGATGCGAGAACTGCACATGCGCCACTGAAGATGACATCGACCGAGTGGACTTCGATTCGTGGCCTTTTCATCCGTACCCTAAAAGAGCTTGGAGTGCCAAAGCCGGAGCGTATGGAGCTTGCGATCATCGCGGCTAAACAGAAGAAAAACATCGTACAGTAAGCTTTTTAGTTAAACGGCTGCGCGCATTATCGTGTGCGCAGCTTCTCAGTTTTTAAGCCGAAATTTCTCCGCAAGTTCAAAATTATTCGCACAATTGACTCTCAGTTATTCTCTTCTGTGCTCCATTCGATGATGGGCTGAACATAACGTCGTTAAGTTTTCTAGTGTGTCTGCACCGCCGATCGATCGCGGGACAATATGATGAACATCAAGCCAGCGAGTAGCGCCACATCGTGATCCATCAATGCTCCGACGTGTGCACTGGCGCTCATCACGAATGGTAACCGCATGCACAAGTGCTGCAGGATAAGTTTGACGCTTGTGCTTCTGTCCCGCGACAGATTTTCGGAGCGATTGCGTTGAGCCGGCGTGGGGGAAAGCTGACGTTTCATTTTTTCGATTTTGCAATTTTGTCAAACCCGCGCCGCTGCACTCAACTCTCGTCGTTGCTCTTTCGGCTTTAGCAACTGGATCGTTACGTTCAATGTAGGAACGAAGTCCGGCAACCAAAGCTTCTCTTTGTGAACAAGCTTTTTTAGTTTTTTGCGAAACCAGATCAGCTACTCGCTTAAGAAGACCAATCTCCTCCTCGGAAAACTCGGCTGTCATCAACACTCGATTTTCACCCACGTATTTCAATTTTTCTTTCACAATTGCTTGCGGGTTCGCAACCGCAACTGCTTTTTCAACTTGGCGAGTCGTTGAGTTTTTCGCCAAAGAAAGCCACTCGTCGTGGTTGTCGTTTGTAAGCACTGGAACAATCTTGCGAGCTTTCGATACGCTTAACTCACCTGCCTGAATGGCGGCCGCTAATGCTGGTACTTCAGCGGCCTTTCTTGCGACAGCAGTAAAGTTACATGAGCTTGCCTCTGAAAGTTTCAGTTCTCGAACGCAATAATCAAATAGACTTGTGAATCCCCATTTTTCAAAGGCTCTAGCCCGACTTACTTCTTGAATAACGGAAATGAGTTCAGCCTCGCACTTAGAATATTTTGAGGCAACTTGACGAGCTCTCTCGCGAAGTGAATGCAATTTTACATTCATGCTAACAACCTTTCTGCGTGTTGAACTTTATCGAATCTTTTTACCACATGGTTTTTCGTGCTACGAGATTCGCCTCCGTAGTGCGAAAGTCAAATTTTTCTAGATTTTTTTAAATGCAAAAATTGAACTTGCCTAAGGAAAGACTTAGAAGAATTAGAGACACCGATAGCGCAAAATGCGGACACTCGATTTTATCTCGAGAAAACGTCGTCAACATTTTTTAACCTATGTTTCAGATTGCACCTACCAGCAAAAATCTTTTTTGATTCAAAATTTTTTTAAATCAAAATTCTTGGGCACTCAACAAAGCATTCTCCCAACTACAAAACGCCGCGTGCCACTCATCAAGAAACTTTTGCCGCAAACAAATTCGATCGAAGGCTTACTTTTCGATGGGGACACAACAAGTGGCCCATCGGAAAGTAGGCCGAAGGTCAAAGTGTTGAATCAAAAACGGCCTTTCACAAAACCCTTTTGGCCCGAACCCGCGCGTTCTAAATTGACTTAAAACAGCTCCCAAAATGGCCGTTCTCCACCTCTTACCGCAAAGCTCTCCAAAAACCCCGTATTATGCCCAATCTTAGCTAATTTCCCCGTGGGAAAGCCTTTTCAGAACCCCATCCCTTCGTGTAGTGTTGGCCCGCTATGGCGACACCTCAAATTCTCGTAAAAAAGTATGGCGGCACTTCGGTTGGCTCACTTGAGCGCATCGAGAATGTTGCCTCGCGCCTAGTTGAAGACATCAGGCGCGGGGAATTTCCGATTGTCGTTGCAAGTGCGATGTCTGGTGAAACCAATCGCTTAGTTTCGATGGCTGAACAAATTGATGCCGATTATCGTGGGCCTGCTTACGACATGTTGGTCGCTTCAGGCGAGCAAGTGTCGATCGCACTTCTTGCAATTGCACTTCAAAAACGCGGAATCAAAGCTCAGCCACTTCTCGCCTACCAGCTCGGAATCAAAACCGACAGCGTGTATTCAAAAGCTCGTATTGAAAGTATCGATGGCGAAAAACTTTTGAAACTGTGCAAAGAAGGAATTGTCCCAATCGTCGCGGGCTTTCAAGGCGTTGATGCTGACGACAACATTACTACACTTGGTCGTGGTGGCTCGGATACAACTGCGGTTGCTCTTGCTGCTGCAATCGGCGCGAACGCTTGCGAGATTTACACGGATGTTCCGGCTGTCTTCACCGCAGATCCGCGATTGATTCCAAAAGCTCGAGAAATCGCAAAGCTCTCATTTGAAGAAATGATGGAGATGGCGTCTCTCGGCTCAAAAGTCCTACACATCCGTTGTGTTGAACTCGGCGCAAAATATAATGTTCGAATTCATTTACGCTCAACTTTCGAACCTCGAGATGGAACGTGGATCGTTCCTGAAAGTGAAATTATGGAGAATCCGGTTGTCTCATCTGTTACACATGATGCGAACACTTTGGTCTTTAAACTCTTTCCAGTTCCGTTTGGACCTCAGTTCCTCGCAGAACTTTTTGAGAAGCTCGCGGCTCGCGGAGTTGGCGTCGACATCATCACGCAGAGTGAAAC
>JANOUF010000161.1:0-7860 GCA_031416685.1 Bdellovibrionales bacterium | reverse complement strand
GTATTCCGGTAACAGACCATCACCCCCAAGGGCGAAGAGTTACATTGCCGTCACCACTCGCAGTGTTTGTAACCTTTTCACAGCATCGCGATTTGATTTGGCAGATGACCAAGCGCGATGTAATCGGGCGCTATCGCGGATCTATCATGGGTTTGCTGTGGTCGTTCTTCAATCCGGTTTTAATGCTCGCGGTTTACACCTTTCTTTTTAGTGTCGTATTCAAGGCGCGCTGGGGCGATCCGACGGAAAGCAAAGTGGATTTTGCCATTGTGCTATTCGTCGGGCTCATCGTTCATGGACTGTTCGCCGAGTGCGTGAATCGCGCGCCTTCGATCATTCTTTCTAATGTGAACTATGTAAAGAAAGTCGTTTTTCCTCTGGAAATCCTGCCTTGGATAACGCTTGGTTCCGCGCTTTTTCACGCGATGGTCAGCGTGCTGGTATTGCTATTGTTTGTCGGTTTCACGCAACTCCAACTGAGCTGGACTGCCTTATTGTTTCCGTTAGTGTTGCTCCCCTTGGTGTTGCTGACCATGGGCTTGAGCTGGTTTCTGGCCTCCCTGGGCGTATTCATTCGTGACGTTGGGCAAATGATTGGAATGGTTACGACCGTGATGCTGTTTCTTGCGCCCATATTTTATCCAGTGGCGGCCGTTCCCGAGCGCTACCGGGTTTGGCTCAACCTCAACCCACTTACATTCATTGTGGAGCAGGGGCGAGATGTATTGCTGTGGGGGCATGCTCCGGATTGGATCGGCCTGGGCGTATATACGCTGGTGGCAGCCGCAATCGCTTACGGTGGGCTGGTGTGGTTTCAGATGACGCGTCGAGGATTCGCCGATGTCATCTGAAGTTGCGATTCGCGCACGCGGGGTGAGTAAGTGCTACGCGATATTCAAACGGCCGGAAGATCGCTTGAAGCAAATGTTGTCCTTTGGTCGCCGAAAATATTATCGGGAGTTTTGGGCGGTTAGAAATATTGATCTTGATGTGTATCGTGGAGAAACGATAGGCATTGTAGGAAGAAACGGATCAGGTAAATCCACTTTATTACAGATTATCTGTGGAACGCTCGCGGCCAGCGCGGGTGAGCTTACGGTAAATGGACGTATTGCAGCGCTGTTGGAATTGGGTGCGGGGTTTAGCCCTGAGTTTACCGGCCGTGAAAATGTTTTCATGAATGCTTCGATTTTGGGTTTGGCGCGCGAAGAAATCGAGATGCGGTTTGACAGCATCGCCGCCTTTGCCGACATTGGCTCGTTTATCGAACAGCCCGTTAGCACATATTCCAGCGGCATGTCCGCGCGGCTTGCGTTTGCTGTCGCAATAAACGTCGACCCGGACATCCTCATCGTAGATGAAGCGCTGTCGGTGGGTGACGAAGCCTTTCAACGTAAGTGTTTTGCCCGGATCGCGCAGATTAAAGAACGTGGCGGCACGATTTTGTTTGTGTCTCATTCGGCAGGGACTGTTGTGGAGCTTTGCGATCGCGCGGTATTGATTGACAACGGCGAGCGACTATTCACCGGTGTGCCAAAACGTGTGGTGGCGTTGTATCAAAAACTGATTTACGCACCACTCGAGCGTATCGCTGAAATTCGCGAAGAAGTTCGTGCATTGGATGGGCGAGAGATTGAAGTTGATACTGCAATCACCGAGCTGGCAACAGAAGCAGTTTCCGTGCTTCGCGCCATTGAGGACACGGCGCATTACGACGAAGGCTTGCTCCCTACCTCAACAATCGAATATGCAAGCTTGGGTGCGCGTATCACGGATGTGCGGATTGAAGATTTATCCGGACGGCGTGTAAACGTGCTTGTACACGGGCATCGATACAAATACCGCTATCGAGTGGACTTCACTGAAGAATGCTTCAAGATCGGATTTGGTATGTGCATCAAAACAGTTTCTGGTGTTGAGTTGGCGGGGCAGGGTTCGCACGCCTTGGAGGATGGTCTTGAAGTTATAAGGGCAGGGCAGTCAATTGATGTCGCATTTGAGTTTTATAATTTACTGCTTCCTGGAACTTATTTTGGTAACGCTGGAGTTGCCTCTCATGTCGATGGACAAGCTTTGATGTTGCATCGGCTGCTAGATGCAATAATGTTTCGCGTAAAGCAATTTGACCTAGGGCATCCGATCTCTTGTTTGGTCAATTTAAAGCCAGATGGTGGAGATGCTAAGTTGTATATTTTTAAGGAAGACGAAATGAGGCAGGCTTCTTTAAGGTAGATTTGGATATTGCTGTTTTTATATTGGCGATGATTTAGTGCAGTTTATTCGAGGGTAATGTGATTAACGTAAGCCGCGTATTAGTAGCCTGTGTTGCTGAGAACCGCGAACCGTATGCTCGGGAAGTGGTGCTTTTGTTCAAGAGCCTGCGGATGTTCGGTGGCGAATTATCATGTGCGCCCGCAGTTGCTTGTTTTGTGAAATCGATAGATAGCCGTGTGCATGAAGAGCTTTTAGCCCTTAGCGTCAACGTAAAGATTGTTGAGCCAGTTGATGAAAGATGCCCCCATGCAAACAAAATAAGAATGCTTGAAGAATGGGGAGGGTATGATTTTTTGGTTGCTCTCGATACGGATGTGGTTATTGTGCGTGACTTTTCTGGTTACCTCGAAAGTGCGGCAATTTCTGCGAAACCGGTCGATCAGGACCCTTTGCGAATTGACCAATGGCAAAAACTGTTTGACTACTTTGGCCTGTCTCTTCCACAAACGAGGTATATGACAAGTTTTAATTTCAGCGAGACGATTCCTTATTTTAATAGCGGTGTTGTATTAATTCCTGGAGCGCTTGTTTCGCATTTGAGAGTGCTTTGGAAATCGTATGTTGATGATTTGCTCAGTGCATACAAACACTTTCCCGATATTGCGGACCACAAGTTCTTTACGGACCAGTTCGCTTTTGCTCTAGCAATAGCGAAGGGGCGCTTGCCGTTTCGTGCATTGCCCTTAGATATGAATTTCCCGACACACCATACAGTACACCCGCTCTTAGAACCGGAAAAATGCTCGCCGTACATCATGCATCATCATCATCGAGTGACAGAGGAATGTTCGCTTATGCTCACAAAATACGATCTCGTGAACCGCGCGATTTGCGAGATAAATTCCCGGATTCTTGGAGAAGATTATCGAGTCAGGCATTGTGACAATGTGTGACAGAATCCGACCGCAAGTAATCTTCGAAACACCACCATCAAAATAGCGAGTGACTGACATAACTAGGAAAAAAGGCAAGTACCAGCATCCGCAGTGTACGACGCATGGGATTTGGTTGACTCTATTATTCGAGCGGTGGACGAAAATATGGAAGTAGGGGTTGGGCATACGCTGGTATTGAGGCAATCGGAATGCCGCAATGTTGTTGCGGCTGGCGAGCACTCACCTGCAGTGGCAGCTGACTCCGAAGCGGTCAAGGACAATAGTCGGCCACGCGGCGTCCACTGCTTGTATCGAGCAATAACAGTATAGATCGTGCTGAAGCAAGCGGATCGATATGTTGAATCGCTGTCAGATCTTCTGTTCGAGTCGACCGAATGAAACGAAGTATGCTTGTTGTTCTTGGTATGCACCGTAGCGGTACGAGCGCGTTAGCGAGGGTGCTTAGCCTGTGTGGCGCCGAATTGTCTAAACACCTTATGCCGGGTGCTCCTGACAACGAGCGAGGGTTTTGGGAAAACCCGGAAATCGTATCGATTCATGAGGAGTTACTTGCGGAGCTTGGCTCGTCTTGGGATGACATTGTAGATATCGGATCTGGTTGGGTTCGATCAAAGCTTGGTAGGCGTTATAGGAAAAGGCTGGGTGAGACTCTGCAGGAGCAATATGGAGACGCGGCGCTTTCAATCGTCAAGGATCCTAGAATATGCCGGTTGGTTCCACTTTGGGATTGTGTCCTGAAGGATCTCGGAGTGACCCCCGTCGCAATTCTTACCACGCGGAATCCGTTAGAGGTTGCGGAGTCTCTTCGAGTTCGTAATGGTTTTAGTTTGCAAAAATCTTTTGCAATGTGGCTCGCGCATCAGCTGATAGCCGAAAGAGACACAAGACGATGGGCGCGAAGTTTTGTTAGCTATGATTTGTTGCTGAAAGATTGGCGAAAGCTAGTAGCTAAGATCGAGAAAGACTTAAATATAGAGTTACCGTTGCGTCCCGGCATGAAGATTAATCAATTCCTATCTCCGAAGTTGAAGCACCATCAAGCAGATATTGCCGACTTAGATAAATACGAAAACATCGAATGGATAAAGGAAAGCTATCGTTGGTTTGAGAGTACTGCAAATGGTCGCGTCGACGGTCACGACAGGCTCAACGAAATATTGAGTGAGTTCGAACGAGCCAATAAGTACTTCGGAAGCGTGTTATTAGATGCAAGGGGCGCATTGATCAAGGAAAGTGATCAGTTGCAGCTTGTTCTGTCTGAGGTACAACAGTTGGCGCTTGTTCGCGAAGGAGAAATCCATCGTCTATCGGGCCAAGTCGCTACGACGGCTGCAGCTCTTGAAGAGGCGCAGCGTCTGGCACAAGAGCGCTATAAAGAGAATCGGCAATTACACACGCGGTTGCAAAAGACCGACACGGCGTTGGAAGAAGCGCAGCGTCTGGTTAGCGAGCGCGCCGGAGAGTTTGCCAAGACCGCAGCCGGGCTTGAAGAAGCACAACGTCTGGCGCATGAGCGCACCGAGGAGAACCGGCAGTTACATGCACGGTTGGAAAGTACCGACACGGCGTTGGAAGAAGCGCAGCGCCTAGTGCACGAACGTACCGGAGAGGTTGAGAGCTTAACCGGCCAAATTGCTACGACGGCTACGGCGCTTGAAGAAGCACAGCGGCTGGCACAAGAGCGCTATAAAGAGAATCGGCAATTACACACGCGGTTGCAAAAGACCGACACGGCGTTGGAAGAAGCGCAGCGTCTGGTTAGCGAGCGCGCCGGAGAGTTTGCCAAGACCGCAGCCGGGTTTGAAGAAGCACAACGTCTGGCGCATGAGCGCAACGAAGAGAACCGGCAATTACATACACGGTTGGAAAGTACCGACACGGCGTTGGAAGAAGCGCAGCGGCTGGCACAAGAGCGCGTCGGTGAACTCTTGAAGCTGAATGCCCGGATTGCGGTTTTTGAAGAACAGCTGAAGCTTGCAGGAAGGTCATATGTTGATAAGGTTAGGGAACTCACGGATAAGATTTCTGAGGAAACAAATAAACGACAACAAGTGGAAACTCAGCTCGCCGAGATCAAGCGAACTTTTGTTTGGCGTCTCTTTTCATCACTATTGTTTCGTTTGCGTTAGGACTGCCGGATAGATAATGGACGACGGGCTATACCACAATTTGGACAGTATCCTGCAGAAGGGCCAAGTCGTATTCGGCTTTGGGTGGGCATTCCACTGTGAACACATGCTCACAGAGTTGTCATTGGTTTTGAAGTTTAGCGACGATAAGTCCGTATCTATAAATACCGCATTTGGAAAGAGCCGATCGGATGTTGCTGCGGTTTTCCCGGAACATAAACATAGCCTGTCTTCTGGGTTTGTCCTTTACGGCGGATGGCAGAACTCGCACAGCACGCCTTCTGAAGGCGTGCTCATATTTAGACTAGCAAATGGTTCAACGCTATCGCGAGTTGTAGTTATCAAGAGCCAAGACACAAGTGTGCAGAAACCTTTCCCCGTTCGATCCTGGAAATACCTGCTCCAACGGGCATGGGGCTATTTGCGTATTGGAAATTATCGCGGCCTTTTTCGTACTTTCCAAAGGCACCGAGGGTCGTGGCCAAGCCCCAACAACGATGCTTGCGATTTTGTTATACGCAACCTGCGAGACTTGAAAAAAAAATCAGCCATTCTAGTCGTTGATCATGATTTGGGTGGGGGGGCTAACACTTATCGTAATCAACTCTTGCAGAATGAAACAAGTAACGGAAACGTCGTTGTCTTGTTCACGTTTCATGTGCCGACGCTTCAACACGCGTTGGAAATAGTTGGGCCAAATACACGAAAAAGAATTGCGCTAAACGATATCGACGAATTGCTCACCCTGACGAGAGGAGGATGGATATCGGAAATTTTTTATAATACCGGCGTTTCGTTCATACGACCTGAGGGTACACCAATACTGCTGGCGACCTTGCGACAGCTAGGCGCAAAAAAGCTGACAATTTCGATGCATGATTATCATCCGATCTGCCCGTCTCATATTTTATTGGATGCCAATAGTAAGTACTGCCGCATTCCGAGCGATGAAGATTGCGAGCGTTGTTTGCAAGCTCATACGGATGGTTTTGTTTCACTTTACGGTGCGAGAGATATTAAAGAATGGCGCAAGCGCTGGGGAGCCTGTTTCGCTGTCGCTGATAGTATTCTGTGTTTTTCAAATTCCTCTAAGGAATTACTCGTGCGCGCCTATCCGGAGTTAAATGGTGATTTTCGTATAATCGTACGCCCACATCAACTGACAAACATGCCGATTCGGCCAATTTCAATCAACCATAAACAGCCATTACATATTGGCATCGTCGGCCATATTAGCTTGCACAAGGGGTCGGCAATTGTGCATGAGCTAGCAAATGAAATCGCTCGTCGAAAACAAAAGATAAAGTTAACAGTAATTGGGAGTCTAGATGGCTACCAACAGCAGAATAATCTGCAAGTTACTGGAGCGTACGAGCCAAAGAACCTCCGAGCTATGATTCAATCTTCAGGTGCGAATGTTTTTCTATTTCCGTCAATTTGTCCCGAGACTTTTTCCTTTGTTACAGAAGAGCTGATACAGCTTCGCGTACCGCTGGTGTGTCTAGATCGTGGTGCACCTGCGGAACGGGTTGCGGCTTACCCGCTAGGTAAAGTAGTTAACTATCAAAGTGGCAGGAGTCTGTTAAATGAGCTGATTAACTTTCAGCGCGAGTTGGCTACAAATGCGAACAAAAAGCCACGCATCAACATAGAGGCAACATGAGCGAAAAAAAAATCCACGTGTTTACTAGTGCGGCTCTCAATTATCTGCCAAAGGCGAGAGCACTTTTCAGGTCGATTAGAACGCATCATCCAGAATTTGTACTCCATCTTGCACTTTCGGATGATCCGCGCGGCATGGTTGATATAGGCAAAGAGCCATTTGATAATATATTGCCAATATCTGAGCTCGATATTCCCAGTTGGCTCGGTTGGGCTTTCTGCCACAATATAGTCGAGCTTTCCACGGCAATTAAGCCATTTGTAATGAAAGCACTCCTACAGCGAAGCGATTGCGCGAAAGTAATTTATCTGGATCCAGATATGGTCGTTTTTTCGCGCCTGGACGATATTGTGGTTGCATTGGGTGAGGTCAATATCGTTCTCACTCCGCACCAAGTAGTCCCTGAGCGTACGCTGGAAGCCGTCATGGATAACGAGATTTGCAGTCTCAAACATGGCGTTTACAACTTGGGGTTTGTTGGTGTTGCGGCAAGCGACGAAGGAGCTCGCTTTGCGGATTGGTGGTCAAATAGGGTCTATCATTTTTGTAGAGCAGATATTCCACACGGTCTGTTTACAGACCAAAGGTGGATCGACTTGGTGCCGGCATTTTTCGACGGTGTAGGCATCATTCGCTCGTCTCGTCACAACGTGGCACCGTGGAATATTACTACTCGAACGTTAACTGGCTCGGCTCGGGAGGGGTATGCAGTCGATGGCGCTCCTTTGGGTTTCTACCATTTCACCGGTTTCGATAGTGGTGCACACAAAATCATGGCAGCGAAGAACGGCGCTCGAAACGAGTCTCTATCCAGTCTTATTGATTGGTATTCTGCGGAAACAAAAAGTAGTCGATCAGATCCACTTAGTGTGGTTCCGTGGGCATATGGTCAGTTCTT
>JANOUF010000160.1:0-11068 GCA_031416685.1 Bdellovibrionales bacterium | reverse complement strand
AAGCTGAGCTCATGTCTGGATATCAGATCAGTGAAGTGTGGGTTGCCATAGGTGGCTCGCACATCAAATCGTTTGATTCGCGCGGCATGATTGCAATTCGCAATAAAGAAGTAAAACAAGACGATATCAATCGCGTGATAGAAGCTGCAAAAGCAGTCGCGGTCCCAGCTGATCGTGAAGTTTTGCATGTTCTTCCTCGCGAGTACAAAGTCGACGATCAAGACGGAATTTACGATCCAATCGGAATGTCGGGTGTACGCTTGGAAACAAACGTACACATCATTACTGCAGGACAAACATCGATTCGCAACGCGATCAAGTGCGCTGAAAAAGCGGGCCTCAAAGTTCGCGGTATGGTTCTGCAGCAGCTTGCTTCCGCACTCGCAGTGGTCTCTGAAGATGAAAGAAAACTTGGCGTAAGCATCGTCGACATGGGCGGCGGTACCTGCGACATGCTCACATATGTGCAAGGTTCGGTCGCGCACACAGCAGTTGTGCCGGTAGGGGGACAACATGTTACTCAAGACATCGCAATGGGCCTGCGCACTCCGCAAGATGCAGCAGAACGCATTAAACGAAAACACGGCGCTGCGATTGCGGATCTCGTCGACGAATCTGAAACGATTGAAGTGGAAGGTGTTGGCGGAAGACAACCGCGCGCTATCCTTCGTAAGTCTCTTTGCGAAGTGATCGAGCCGCGAGTGGAAGAAACACTTTCGCTCATTCAATCTGAACTAACAAAATCAAATACGATCAACCAACTGGGCTCAGGCATTGTCTTAACGGGCGGCGCTTGCCTAATGGAAGGACTCACCGATATGGGTGAGTTTATTTTCGACATTCCTGTCCGCCGAGGAGTTCCTGATCGAATCGGTGGATTAACGGACGTTGTAAAATCGCCGGCACATTCCACAGCAGTCGGCCTCTTAGTATATGGACTCAACGAAGATAAATACCGCTATGCAAATCACAACGTTGATAACGGAATTCAGAACGTGGTTTCTGATTGGGCACAACGAGTAAAAGATTTTTTTGGCGGCGCACTTTAAGAATACAAGCCACAGTTTAGCTCACGGAGGGCAACAGCATGTTTGAACTAGAAGAAAACATCAACATCGGCGCTAACATAAAGGTCGTTGGTATCGGTGGTGGCGGTAACAACGCCGTAACTACAATGATCGAAGGTGGACTCAACGGAGTTGAATTCATCGTCGCCAACACAGATCGCCAGGCTCTCCAGGCCAACAAAGCAGAAAATAAAATTCAGTTGGGAACTCAGCTCACGCGTGGTCTCGGTGCTGGTGCAAATCCAGAAATTGGAAAACGCGCAGCGATCGAGTCCTATAATGATCTCGTTGAGCAGCTCGAAGGCGCCGACATGGTATTCGTTACTGCTGGAATGGGCGGCGGCACGGGAACGGGCGGCGCACCGGTAGTTGCGAAAATCGCACGCGAACTCGGCGCACTCACGATTGGCGTTGTCACTCGTCCCTTTGGCTTCGAAGGTAAAAAACGTATGCGCCATGCAGATGGCGGCATTCAAGAATTGAAAGAAAACGTTGATACGCTCATCGTCATTCCAAATAACAAGTTGTTGGCGATCTCGAACGAGAAAACGCCACTTCTTGAAACTTTCAAGCGCGCAGACGACGTCCTTCTGCAAGCGGTGAAAGGCATTTCTGATTTGATCAATATTCGCGGTCTCATCAACCTCGATTTTGCCGATATTCGTACGGTTATGTCTGCTAAAGGCATGGCGATTATGGGCGCTGGAAGTGCGAGCGGAAAAAATCGCGCGGTTGAAGCAGCGTCGGCTGCGATTTCAAGTCCTCTTCTTGAGAACATTTCAATCGAAGGCGCAACTGGCATCATCTTGAATGTCACTGGCGGACCGGATCTTTCTCTCGCGGAAGTGAACGAAGCTTCAACTCTCATCACTGAAGCTGCTCATGAAGATGCGGAAATCATCTTCGGTGCAGTGATCGATGAAACTATGGGGGATGAGGTTCGCGTAACGGTTATCGCAACGGGTTTCGGGCTCGATGCGGCTCAACAAGCTCGCGATCAATATGCGCAAATGCAAGCGCTCGCGCACCAAGTTCGCTCATCACAAAGCATGACGCAAATGCAGGCGATCCATCAGCAAATGGCGGCTCAGCAATCACTTCATCAACCGTCGCAGCCGCAGCAATTTGCTCAGCCTGCTTTTGCGCAACCGCCTGAAGGAGTTCACGCATTTCCGCTTGAGCCCACTCAAGAGTTAGGACAAGAGTTGGACGAAGAAGTTGTCGGCCAAAAACCTTTGGCTCGTGAAGTTCTTCTCGCAAAAGCTCGCGCTTACCGCGAATCCCAAGGCAAGCAGCCGGGTGGTCAGCAGCTTTCTCAGCAACTAGCAATGGAAGTTGAGAATTCTGAAAGCGCACTTGAAGCTGCACGCCGGATGGCCAGCGAAGTGGCGAAGTCGCCGTTCGATGCGCGTAACTTGGAAATCCCAGCTTACCTTCGTCGGAAACAAAACAACGACAGTGAACTATAGGGCAGGGGCCCGGGCATTTTAAAATGATTCGGGCCTACTTCGTTTCAGATGTGCACATTAAATCCATGGATGAGCGCAACAGCCAAACCCTGTTGCGCTTTTTTCATTCGCTCGCTGCTGATAAAGATAAGCGACCTTCGCATCTTTTCTTAGTCGGCGATATCTTCGACTTGTGGATCGGCAAACACGAATATTTCATCGAGCGGTTTAAACCATTTGTGACTGCAATCGCGGCTCTTCGCGATCTCGGGGTTGAGGTTCATTACTTCGAGGGAAATCACGACCTGTACTTATCTGACTTTTGGGAAAAAGAAATCGGAGTGCGTGTCCACACCGACGCAGAGTATTTCAAGCTTGGTGAACATATTGTGCGTGTCGAGCATGGCGATATGATCAATCCCGATGATCGTGGTTATCTCTTACTCCGTGCGGTTCTTCGCTCTTTTCCCTTGAAATGGCTTTCAAAGAGATTGCCTTCAAAAGTAATCGGTCAAATTGGGGAGCGTGCGAGCAGCGCAAGTCGACATTACACATCAACGGCAAAAGAATTACCCGAGACGGAAATTCGAACTCTCATTCGCGCTCACGCCGAAAGAGCGTATCAAGAAAATCCGTTCGACATGATTATCAGCGGTCACGTGCATGTAGACGATGATCACATAATGGAAATCGGCTCTCAAAAAGTCCGCTCAGTGAATTTGGGCTCGTGGTACTCAAAACCACAAGTATTGCTTCTTGAAACTCCACCGCTGCACTACCGATTTGTATCGTTAACTTAAAACTCGTAGGGGCCTATGTCAGACAGTAAACGAAATCTAGCCACAGCTTTCGATGAAAACTCGCATGACTATTTTCTCGAGCCCGCGGACGCACGCGCTAAGATTGAGGAGCAAAAAAAGCAATTGTCGACGACGAGCGATCCATTTGAACAAATGGCGCTCTATGGTCGCATTGGTGGAGCGCTCCGAATTCTAAGAGAGCTAGATCAGGCCGAAATATTTTTAGACGAAGCTTTGAAATTGATTTCAACTCACGACTTTTCAAAAAGCCATTGGGCGCAGCAGGCTACTCGTCGTGCGCACGTTGCACACTGGAAAGGCCAGTTCGATGCGGCTGAAAAGATGTTGAAAGATGTTCTGGAGGAATGCCGTCGCAATTCGGAATGCAAAGCTTTCGAGCATTTTGCCTTACAACATTTGGGAAAATGTTTTTTAGACAAAAAAGATTATACATCTGCAATTAAGTATTTTGAGGAAGCTTTGTCGTTGCGAAAATTGTTAAACGATCCGCAACTCATCAAAAGTTCTGAAGATGCGATTCGGATCGCTCAAACAAATTTGAAGAACTAGAACGCCCCGCCGCTTTGTTTACCCGGGATGAAGTAGCTCGGCGAAATGAAACGAAACGCTTGGGCAAATTTCTGTGCGGTTCTAAGTTTATCCAAGCTTTCAGCGCGCAACGTATTAAACTCAGAGTTGAACATTTCTGAATAGACCGTCTCTGCGGCCGCACGTCGTTCAGCCTCAGAGCTGAATTCTTGCTTGATTCCTGCTAGCTCGCCGACGTCAAGCCACACGCCTGTACATTTAGGGCAACTGTCGATTGATACATGTCTCTTCACGCTAGAAAAATGTCGGAACAATTTGACTGGCGCACACCGTGGGCAGCTGTACGGCGCTTTAGCGGTTGGTCTTTTGTTTACGTTTAGTTTTAGAAGAGTATCCGCGTCTGGCTCGTGAGGTTCGTCGAACTTTTTGAACTCAGACTTGTCGAACCAAATTCCACCACAACCGTTATCACAAACGTCGAGTACGATGTCGGAAACCTTTCTCTCGGTCATCGTGTTCTCGCATGCAGGACATTTCATGATCGGCTCCTCTGGTCTTTTTTCTGGTCTTTTATTGGGCTCTAATGGGAATCGGTCAGTAGTTGCTTGGCGTGAGCTAAGCTTGTCTGTGTAATTTTCTCACCCGAGATCAATCTTGCGATCTCTTGTACGCGACTGTCGCTCGTGAGTTCCACGACTTCAGTTTGCACGCCTTTTTTGGCTTGAGCCTTTTGTATATAGAAGTGAGCATCACCGAAACTCGCCACTTGGGGTAGGTGAGTGATGCAAATGACCTGTTGGCCTTTAGCAATCGCTTTAAGTTTGCGGCCGACTTTTTCTGCGGTTGGACCGCTTACGCCGGCATCGACTTCGTCGAATAAGTAAGTGCGCGGATGCGCGCTTGATCCGATGACTTGCTTTAACGCAAGGAGAATTCGGCTTAGCTCTCCACCACTGGCAAATCGCGCCAAAGCGCGAGGTGCATCCGACTTCGAAGTACGAGTCAAAAACTCAACTTGGCTCTGACCCGTCATTGAAAGTTCATCGGCCCACTCTATTCCTGCGACAAACTCAAGACCCTTCATGTTGAGATCTTTAAGTTCCTCAGCTACACCTTTTTGCAACATCTTCGCTCCGTTTTCACGGCGCTTGTGCATGTCTTCAGCCTGAGCACGAAGTTCTTTCTCAAGTCGAATCACTTCTGCTTCTTTTTCAGTAATGATCTCATCGGCGTTTTCAAGTTGATGAATTTCAGATTCAATTTTTTCAAGCGCAGACAAGATGTCGGCAGCTGTGGAGCCGTATTTTTTCTGCAACTGACGGAGACGGCTTAAACGACTCTCTAGCTCTTCTAAGCGCGACGGATCAGCATCGAGCTTCTTTGCGTAATCACGAAGGTCGTAGTTCGCTTCGTTAATTAAGGTACGAGCTTGATTGAGCGGTTCAAGCAACCGCTCAAGGCTCGGATCCATATTGCGCATTTCGTTTGCACGCTGAAGTACGTAGTGTAAGCGACTCGCAACCGAATCATCGCTGCCGTAGAGCATATCTTCGGCTTGCGCTGCGAAGTCGCTCAGACGAGTACTGTACTTCAATCGTTTAGTTTCGGTTTCGATGTGTTCTTCTTCGCCGGGACTTAAACCCAACGCTTTGATTTCATCTCTTTGGTAAATAAGGAAATCGAGACGTTGTGCGCGATTACGCTCTTCAAGACGAAGTGATTCGATTTCTTCGCGTAGCTGACCAATGCGCGCAAATTTTTCTGCGAAGGCCGGGCGCACTTTCCATACGCCGGTATACTGATCTAGGAGATCTAAGTGATACGCACGGCTCATGAGATTGCGATTTTCGTGTTGGCCTGTCATTTCGATCAACGGAACAGCTTGGCCAGTCACTTCTACAAGAGGCGAGACCACATCGCGAAGCGAACCAAGAGTGCTGAGACTACCGTTTAGGTAAACGCGACTTTTTGACGTTGCCGTCGTAACTATTCTGCGAACCACAAGCTGATCGTCGGTCACTTCGATTCCCATGTCGATCAATCGCTGTTTCACATCGGCTCGCTGGGTGAGATCGAAACTTCCCTCAATCACCGCTTGCTCGGAGCCAGTGCGGACAGTTTCACTTGCAGCCTTTTCGCCCATAAGAAGGCCAAGGCTTTTTAGTAAGATGGATTTCCCGGCTCCGGTTTCACCGCTCAAAACGTTGAGACCTTGGCGAAACTGGATGTGGACGTTGTCGATGATCGCGAAGTTAGAAACTTTGAGCTCCAAAAGCATTAGTCTCGTTCTCCAAATTTCAGTTTTTGTCTGAGCAGGGTGAAGTAATTGTGTTTCGGCTGACGAATGATCAAATGATCCACTGGATTTCTTAGAACCGAAATTTCATCTGAGGATGTGATTTCGCCGACCATTGAGCCATCGACCGTCAAGATCACCGGTTTATCGTGAGTTAGAACTTTAAAATTGATTTCCTGGTCGTCTGGAAAAATCAACGGACGCGTGGTGAGTGCATGCGGGCAAACTGGAGTGAGCACGATTGCTCGCACATCAGGATGAAGGATCGGGCCGCCGGCTGCGAGATTGTATGCCGTAGAGCCAGTAGGGCTTGCGACGATCAATGCATCGGCTTTGATTTGGCCGACTAAATGAGTTTCATTAAAAACAGCGATGTTGATCAAGTGTGTGCTCGAGCCACGTTCAAGAACGGCGTCGTTCAATGCTGTGTACTCAGCGCGAACTTTTCCTTTGCGACGAATCGTTACTTTCAACATCGAGCGAGTGCGGAACTCCATTTTTTTCTTAATGGTGAGTTCCACTGTTTTGTAGAGATCTTCAATTCGCGTCTCAGTTAAAAAGCCAAGCGATCCCATGTTGATTCCAAGAATTGGAACCTGACGACCTTCAAGCATGCGGACGGCCCGCAAGTATGTCCCGTCGCCACCAAGTACAATCACCCAATCCACCGAATCTAGATCGGATGGACTGAGCTCCGCAGTTTGTTTATTCAGTTTCTGACCAGGAGCTGCGAAAACGTTATAGCTATGCTCTTGAAGCCAAGTGCAAAGGTCTTTTGCTTGTGCGATGGCATCTTTGGTTTGAGGCCGATACATCACCACGATATTTTTTGGAGCGAAGTTGCGAACCTTCGCTGAAGCAGCGTCGTTGTCATTTTTTGAGTTTTTCTTTGAAACTTTACGATCAAGAGCCGGCGCAACTTTTTTCGAAGAAGTTGCCCGCGCCTGAGCGCGCTCGGTAGCTCGGTTTTGTAATTTAGCTGGCGGCTTTGCCAGCTTCTTTGTCGACTTTGTTGTCGACTTTTTTGTCGCGTGCCTTAATGGGCCTTTGGTTTTACTCAAAACGCGCATTCTCCTGGTTGCTTACTCTCTGGTGTGCAAACGGGTAACCGTGGCTAGATTAACCCATCTCGGCGCAAGAGTGCATCAGGATCCGGCTCACGACCGCGGAATTTTTTGTAAAGTTCCATTGGATGCTTGGTGCCGCCCTTAGAAAGGATATGTTCTCGGAAGGCACGCGCCACATCACGGTTAAAGAGGCCTTTTTCCTTAAAATATTCAAAGGCATCGGCGTCAAGAACCTCGGCCCACTTGTAGCTGTAGTACCCGGCGCTATAGCCGCCAGCGAATATATGGCTAAAGGAAACCGATGCATTCGTGCCTGCAATTTGCGGCAAAATGGTCGTACGCTTGGTGGCTTCGCGCTCGAAGGCTTCGACGCTCGTAATTTGGCTCGGATCCATTGAGTGCCAAGCCATATCGAGAATGCCGAAGTTAAGTTGGCGAAGCGAGGAGTAGCCTGCTTGGAACTTCGAAGTTTCTTTAATTTTTTGTGTAAGCTCGGCAGGGATCGTCACGCCCGTTTCATAATGTCGAGCGAAGAGATCGAGAGCTTCTTTTTCCAGAGTCCAATTCTCCATGATCTGGCTTGGTAGCTCGACGAAGTCCCAATACACGTTCGTGCCGGAAAGACTAACGTAGGTCACTTCTGAAAGAAGGCCGTGAAGTGCGTGGCCGAACTCATGGAAGAGCGTGCGCACTTCATCAAACGTAATCAAGCTCGGTTTGCTCGGAGTCGGTTTTGTAAAATTACAAACGATGCTGATGTGTGGGCGCTCGACTTTTCCGCCTTGCAGGCCTTGCTCGCGAAACGAAGTCATCCATGCGCCTGAACGTTTTCCCTTACGCGGGAAGAAGTCGGCATAGAACACGCCCATATGTTTATTTGTGTCTTCCTCGAGAACTTCGTACGCCGTCACTTCGGGGTGATAGACCGGAACGTTTTTTAATTCTTTGAATTTCAAACCGTACAAAAGGCGTGCGTGTTCAAATGCACCAGCGATCACGTTTTCTAATTTAAAATACGGTCGAAGGACTTCCTCATCGAAGTTGTAATCACGCATTTTGAGTTTTTCGCTCCAATATGCGTAATCCCAAAATTGAAGTGGTTCCTTCGCAAATGCACCGCCGGCATCACGTTTCAAAGCCTCGACTTGCTCAATGTCACGCTCGGCAGCGGGCCGAGATTTCTCAATAAGTTTCTCGAGGAAATCGCGAACTCGAACACTTGATTCAGCCATGCGCTCTTCGAGTACAAAATCAGCGTGTGACTTATAGCCAAGTAACTGAGCTCGTTCATGACGAAGGCTTGCGATCTGCTTGCTTAAAATAGTGTTGTCGTACTTTCCGCCGAACGCGCGAGTGGCGCCTGCCTTCCAAAGCTTCTCTCGAAGTTCCGGAAGATCCGAGTACGTCATGAAGGCGGCGAAGCTTGGACCGTGCAAAGTGAACATCCATTTGCCCGATAGGTCCGCTTCTTTTGCAGTCTCGGCCGCAGCTTCGATTGCACTCTCAGGAAGACCAGAGAGTTGTTCTTTCGTCTCAAGCACGAGTTGATATTCGTTCGTGTACTTCAAAACGTTGTCTGAAAACTCAACGCCAAATTTAGAAAGTTCTTGGTCGATTTCGCGAAGTCGCGATTTCTTACTTTCAGGTAAGAGTGCACCGTTTCGAGCAAAGTCTTTATAGGTTTTCTCTAGCAAGCGAAGTTGTTCTTCGTTGAGACCAGCTTTATCTTTTTTCTCGTGAAGCTCTTTGATGCGCGCAAAAATTTGCGAATCTAACGACACGTCGCTCGAGAACTCAGCCAATTTCGGACTGATGTCCTTCGCCATGGCTTGTAGGTCATCATCGCTTTCAGCGCCGAGGAGATTAAAGAAAATCGTCGCTGTGCGATTGACGGTTTCTCCTGAAGTTTCGAGAATTAAAAGCGAGTTCTCAAAAGTCGCAGGAGTTTTCTGCGTTTTCATTTTCTCAAGTTCCGCTTTCGCTAACTGAATTCCTTCAGTGAGCGCAGGGAGAAAATGCTCTTTTTTTAGTTGGTCGAATGGGAAAACTCCGAACGCTAGCTCGGAGGACTTCAATAACGGATTATTTGTCGTGCTTGCCATAGTCTTAAATTGCTAGCACGTTCGCGCGGGCAGCGACTAGGCAATTGTCGTAAATGCGACCGCGCCTATACCCCAAGCTAAGAGGAGAAACGCGGCGGTCCAGCAAACAACAGTAAGTAAATCGTGAACAACGATGATAATGCCACGCGACAGTAAAATTTTTGGCGCCGCATTCATTTAGTATCTCACACAAACGCCGTGGCTACTGTTTCGCGACGTAGGACGACAAATTCCGCCGCTCAAAGAACATGAGTCGGAGAGACCCACGGTACACATTTGTGCAAAACTTGAGTAGCAGCTGTATTGAGAGTTGTGTTGTGAGTTGTATCGAGCGCTGTAGGTTGGCATTCCATATTGGCCCGCATAAACTTGTCTATATTGGTAATTGTAACTCCACGTTGCTGGTCGATGATTTGTAAATCGATTGGCGCGAACGCAAGCCATCCCGTTTGCGCTATCGCACGCAGGCATGTAACCCGGATCACATCCGCAAAATCCTTGCGCTTGATTATTGAAAACTGCAGGTGATGCATTTGAGTACTGTGGATAACCGTGTGATCGATAGCCAGAATAGTAGGGGCGAATTCCATACTGAGAATAGCCGGCCCAAGCATTTTGGTTCGCTGAGTTCATGCAAGTATTTGCGTATGCATTGAAGCTTCCGGGTACGCCGGCCGCTTTCGATGAGTCGTTCTTATTTTTTCCGCACGCCGTGATGACCAAGACGCTCAAGGCGGCGAGTAAGATTTTTGATTTCGTTTTCATAATTCCCCCGAAGGTTTTTGGCTTGAAGTCCAAGGACTGGCCTAAAGTTAACCCACGAGAAAATTCCAAGAAGCGTGCCAGGAATTTGTACAAGGGGACGCTATAAATATCTAGAATTACTAATGTATTTTTGTCGAGCCGAAAATGCGCGTGGAGCGAAAGCGCACCACCGTGTGAGAGATACACGGTCAAACAAGAATTTTGTTCATTTTGACTTCTGCGCACGAGAGGAACCTCGTAGACTAAAGGCAGTGCAGAACAAGGAAGTTCACGAATGAAGTTTACGACGACATTAATCGGGCTTGCAGTCAGTCTTTTGATTGATCTTTCAGTCGCTCAAGCGGCGCCGCAACAGACGAATATTAAGCCGCAGCCGCTCGGAAAATACATTAGAAATGGCGTCGTCGTTGGCGGTATCGCTGGTGATGCATTTTCAATTTTGCGAGTTCAGAAACTATTGGCAGCTGACGGCGGGGAACGTCTGGTGATTTTGTACGGCAATGGTTTTGGGCAACCTGTAAAAACTGATCCCGGATATTTTCATGTCAATGTTGACGAGAAACGCGGCCGCATATCGATCGATCTCGCTCAAGTCCAAAAGACGGCTGTCGACGACAAGCAACTCGCAAAACTTTTTTCCGGTTCGAAGCTCGTTGCGGCGACTGAAATGACGATGGATCCGATCGATCTTTCGACGAATATTCTATTGAATCTTAGGAAGCCTGCACTCGTGAAGGCGGCGATCGACGACTATAAGGGCGCACGCACTTTAGTTATCGATATACGTCCAACAAAAAAGTGAGAAAAATGAAATCGTCGCTTATATTTTTTTGTATCGTATTTTTTGCGAGCCTCGCTGAGGCGCGGAAGTTTGATTTTAAAAATGAAAGTTTTGCGACGTACGTGAAGGGGACTTACGGAACTTCGGAGGTTCAAGGCACTCCGTTTAATCAGTCGAGCGGAACAGATACTGC
>JANOUF010000159.1:0-5581 GCA_031416685.1 Bdellovibrionales bacterium | reverse complement strand
CAAAAAAATTAAGTACATGGGCGTCGGAGTTGATGACGACGTGACAATTAAAATCAGCGTTCCTCTCAAAAAGAAATAAGCGCTGAATTAAGTTAGCGGCTTCGCGGGAATTCCTACTACAATTTGATTCGGTTCAACGTTGCTTGTGACGACGGAATTCGCGCCCACGCGCGAGCCGTCGCCAAGAGTAATGGGTCCTAAGACTTTTGCGCCCGTACCAATGAGAACGCGATTGCCAACGGTCGGATGTCGTTTAACAGGGTCAAATTTTACGCCACCTAATGTGACGCCGTGGAAAATCACGCAGTCGTCACCGACCTCTGCGGTTTCACCGATGACTACACCCATTCCGTGATCGATCACTAAACGACGACCGAGCTTTGCACCGGGATGAATTTCGATCCCAGTCAGCCACCGAGAAAACTCACAGAAGAAGCGTGCGATAAAAAATAATTTCCAACCATAAAAACAGTGGGCTATGCGATGAAATAAAATAGCTTTCGGCCCTGGGTAAAGAAGTGCGATCTCGAAAAGGGATTTTGCGGCGGGATCGTATCGCTTATAGGCCTGGAGAAAATCCATCATATTTTTAAAAAGAAATATCGGTCAAAGAGTTGATTGTACTTGGACCAACGATCGCCCGTCGCCCGCTCTGATTTCATGAACATGTCGATCGTATTCATCTTGCTATCAAGATCGTCGATCGCGGCCACTAAAAAGGCTTCCAGGAACATCGGAGTCTTTGGCGAACCGTATTCAATTTTTCCGTGATGACTCAAGATGATGTGCTTCAAAATATCTTTCATTGGTTCCGGAAAACCTAAAATACGAGACGCTTTTTTCTCGATGAGTTCCACCGCCATGACCATGTGACCGATGAGTTTCCCTTTGTCGGTATAGCTGATGCCCTGATCGATATCGAGTTCCCAAATTTTTCCGATGTCGTGGAAAATCGCACCGAACACCAGTAAATCGAGCTTCATCTCGGTCCCAAATTTCGCATAGTGCCCGTGAAGCAAGACCATTAAACCGCAGATAGAAAGAACGTGCTCGAGCAGTCCACCTTGATAGGCGTGATGAATGGTTTTCGCAGCGGGCGCAACTAAAAACCGGCCGCGAATTTCAGGATCATTGAGGACATCGAGAGTGAGCTGGCGAATGCTTGGATCCTGCATCTTCTCAACGATTTGCAAAAGTTCCGCGAGCATGGCTTCCGGTTCTCGCGTAGAACGTGTCACGAAATCATTTATATCAAATTCGGAGACTAAAGCTTTTTCTAGCTTGTGAACGACGAATTGTTTTCGGCCTTGAAAAATTTGAACTTGGCCTTTTACTTTTACAACATCACCATTTTGAAAAGTTTCATTTAGAATGTCGACGTTATCCCAAATTCGGGTGTCGACTGCGCCGGAAGCGTCGGCCAAAAACATACTGATATAAGGCTTCCCGTTTTTTCCAACGAGGTAAGCTTTATCGCGAACTAAAAAATAGGAATGGATCGTCTGCTTTTCAGCAAAATCGCGAACGTGGACTTTAAGAGTCGGTTCAACGTTTTGTGCACTAGCGTCGCTCACAAGGTCCTCTTATTGCTCGGGTTCGGCAAAACTATATCCATCTATCTGCGACAATGCAAAACACGGAATCGTGAATCTTTGATGGTTAGATGCGCTAGGTAGAGGTGATGTTCATAGGGTATTGCAAAGAAGTAGGTGCCCGCGAGGGTGCTGACGTGGCGCCCAGCGGTCGTATTAGCCTGAATTCCTTCCGACTTCATTGCACCATCAAAAAAACCGGTGATGTCGTGATACGTCCCGCAACCCGCGCCTACGGCCTCGTTGCCCAAATGGCGCTTTACTGCATTGCTTAAGTAAAAGACTTGGCGGACTGGCTTTGGCTTTTCAGGCCTTCCTTCGATCATAGCTTCGACCGCGATATGGAAGGATCCGTTTTTAGTTTGAAGAAAGTCTGCGAGATCGAGTTCCCCGCCGCCTTCGCCGTATACCAGCTCGTGATTGGTGCCACCTAAAATTCCGCGGTTTTTCTCACTCAAAAAAACACGGATGCCGAAAAATTTTGTCGGCCAAGGTTCGTTAGCGGCCTTTGCGCCTGGTACAGCTTCTAGCTTAGCCCATAAACTGACCGGCAACTCCACGCCTGCAGTAACCGAATTCATGGCGCGCTCGCTGTATGCCTTCTTTTTATATCTTGGAACTTTCGTACAGGACGCTAATGTGACTGCAACTAACACCAGAAGCACCACTGATTTCAATGTGACTCCTCGGCTCTATATTCCAAAAGCGGAATGTAGTGCGGCGACCGTCTTTCGACCGAATCAACCGTGTCTTTAGCGAGCACATTTTGCGCGGGGTCGCCGATGGATCGGAAGTATCGAGCAGCGCCAATATAAAAATAGACGGAAGTTGGCATCATCGCTGTTTCGCGGAAGGTACGGTGTAAACACGGAAGATCATCCCGACCACACAAGCGACCACGAATGATTCTGCCTAAATCCCACGACACGCCATCGGTTGCGTCACTCACTTTCGCACGCGCTTGATCGGGAGATAATCCCATCACCATGTATGCCGATATCGAACGTACGAGCGGATCCGAAATTGATCTTGCTTCAAGATCTTTGATCGCCTCGCGTGCCGCTTCCTGATCATCGCCCGCTTTGAAGCGACAGAATTGAAACATCGCTTCGACTGTCGAATCTTTTCTTGCAGCTCGAGCGTTAATTTCGTTGTACATCTCTTCACACATCGGGCGAAGAGTTTGCCAACTGATCGGCGCTAAGTATAGGTACGGATCTGTGACATGCTCGTCGGTAACAAATGGATCTGCGCCAAGAGTAATTCGCAAATCGCGAGCGGCTTGTGCCGGTTGTCCAGAGAGATATCGAGAGTAGGCGCGCAAAAATGAAGCTTCTTGCCAATATTGAACTAGAGTTTTTTGCAAACCATCGAGATATTCTTTTGTGTCTTTCGCGAAGGTGACTTCTCGGCTTTTCAAACGGATCAACGCGACCATAATCTTCGCCGCGTTCTGGCCTGAAATATTTAACCCAGGCAATTCGCTGATGCGTGCGAATTCAAGTCCGAGTTTGTTTGCACGACCCAAATCTGTGAAGTCAAAATTTGGATCGATGTATTCCATCATCGCTCGATTGAAAGCAGCCGGCGCAAAACTGCGATCCGCATTTAAAGCCCTGTCAAATTCACTTTTTGCCTGAGCTACGTCGTTGTCTTCAATTACGGCATTAAGACCAGTTGCTGTATAAAATCTCGCTTTTACACCACTCGAAAGTTTTTTCTGCTGAATGGAATCGAGAATTCGTGACGCTGGTGTTGATGAGTCTCCGACTTTTAAGCGAAGTGTTGCGAGGTCGACCAACATACCAGGCTCAACTTTTGGTTTCGTACGAAGCTGCTCGTAGATCCGGATAACTTGCCTGTAATCCCCGAGCGTCCGAGCTTTCACTGCGGCAGCAAGAAGTTCGGCAGAGGTGCCACTTACATTGTTTGGCGCGGGTGCCGATCGCAGACGAATAAACATAAAAGTCGCAACGGCGAGAATGACAAACGCACTGATCCAAATGACCCGACCGCCGCGGCTTGCCTCTTGTTGGACGCGCTGGTCACTTGCCGAACCATAGGAACGCATTTGTGGCGGTGCACCGGGCTTTGCGGGATGAGGGATCGCAGTGGACTCTTCAACTATTTCGGCATCGCGGATGTTCTCCACGCGACTAAATCCGGTTGAAGTCGATGGCTCGAAATTACCTGTGCGATCCATGTGGTCATCAAAGGTTTTTGAAACCGTACCGAGTTCGGTGTCTTCTCTTGCGTTCAAATGTGCTTTGCGAATTTCTTCAACGATCAATGCAAACGCGGGCTCGTCGCGAATGTAACGCCATCTTTTGTTTGGCGTGGTGATTTCGTCGATGACTACGATATCGCGGTCCATTAAGCGATTCTTGATTTCGTCTTTTGAGAATGGGCCTAAGACACGATCGCCGGATTTCACCAACCAGATCGATTCGTCTTTTTCGTTTACTCGGCCTGTGCCTATCATTGCCCTGGTCCTAGTTGTCGTACGTACGTTGTCTTATCAATGTCGGAAATGGCGCTTCTTCGTTAGTACTATATTAACGCTAAGTTCTTTCGCTTTTGCAAAGACTGCCTCATCACGAATGGAACCTCCCGGCTGAACGACCCACCGAATGCCCGCCCGAGCTAATATTTCGATCGAATCTGGGAATGGAAAGAAGGCGTCGCTGGCTAGAACTACGTTCTTAGCTTGAGGATGATGTTTACGCATGCGTTCGATTGCTTGCTCGACCGCATCGACCCTATTCACTTGGCCCATTCCGAGGCCAATTGTCATACCCTCGCTGGCGATTGCGATCGCATTGCTCTTTAAATGTCCGCAGACTTTCCAAGCTAGACTTAAGTCCTCTTTAATTTCGCGAGTTGGGCTCTCTCCAAGAACGGTCCAGTCGGTTGACCATGTGTCAATTCGATCAGCGGTCTGAACGAGATAACCACCCGTCACTGTGCGAAACTCCACTTCGGCTGCATTTGATTTTGCGATTTCAGGCCACTCAAGAAGACGTAAATCTTTTTTCTTCGTTAAAACTCCGAGCGCATCTGCAGTGAACGACGGCGCGATCACACACTCTAGGAAAATTTTTGAGAGTTCAGTTGCCGTTGTTGCATCTACTGGTCGGTTGAGAGCAACGATGCCGCCAAAAACACTGACGGGATCAGCTACGAGTGCGCGTCTCGTGGCTTCGCCAATTGAATCCGCATAACCGACGCCGCATGGGTTGTTGTGCTTAACTGCAACAGCACAAGGAATTTCAAATTCACGGAGAGTCGCGCACGAAGCTTCGAGATCTAAGATGTTGTTATACGAAAGCGGTTTGCCGTGAAGAATTTTTGCCGTGTGCAAACCGTCCTTCTCAGTCGCAAACCATGCGGCACTCTGCTGCGGGTTTTCCCCGTACCGAAGCTCTTGCACTCGTGCGCCCGCTAAGAATTGATTTTCCAATGGAGCTGAGTCGAGAGTTCGAGCGATGAGCGCATCGTACTGTGAAGTGTGTGCATAAACTTTGGCAGCCAAATGTTTGCGTTCATCGCGGCTGAGTTCTTTTTTCTCAGAATATTTTTCTGCGATCCATTTGTAGTCGGCTGGGTCACAAATGACTGCGATTCGTTCAAAGTTTTTTGCGGCCGCCCGAAGGAGCGAAGGCCCACCAATGTCGATGAACTCAATAAGTTCGTCTTCTTTCAAGTTTTTGTTCTTCGCATCAGCGAATGGATAGAGATTCACGATCACTAAATCAAACGGCTCAAGTTTGTGCTGCTTGAGAAGTACCATATCCTCTGGCTCGTTCGCTCTCGCGAGTATCGGCATATGAATCGACGGATGAAGTGTGCGCACTCGCCCATCCATCACCTCTGGAAATCCAGTTTGCTCTGCCACTTCTACAACTGGAATACCATTTTCTTTGAGGTATTTCGAAGTGCCGCCGGTAGAGACAACTCGCAGGCCTTGTTTCACGAGAGGTTTTAGAAAT
>JANOUF010000158.1:0-1907 GCA_031416685.1 Bdellovibrionales bacterium | reverse complement strand
CTTTAGAGAGGACGGGTATATACGTGTGCGTGCGCCCTTCGCTCTCAGCTTTAACCACTTTTTTCGTCAGCAGGATTCGTAAGATCGTTGAAACGGTATTGTACGCATAGGATTTTTCAATCGGAAGCGCATCGATCACGTCATGCACACTGCCTGCACTGAGTTTCCAAAGCACACTCATGATCTCGAGCTCGAGTGGAGTGAGCAAACCGTCCTGCTCTGATTTTTTCTTGCGACCCATTGATGACCTCCGCGCTTTGGATTTAAGTTAAAACTAAAAATATAGTTTCAACAACTAAATATTTAGTTATGCGGCGCGCAGTCGAGGTTTATGGCCTAAAATCTTGCAATTGCCTCGAAAAAATTTGTTCGACATAATCCTACCTATGAAAATTCTATTCCTCTACCTTCTACTCCTCACGGGCTGCGCTTCCGCGATCAAAAAACAGTGTCAAAGTACGAATTGGTTTACGTACGGTGAATCGGTTGCAAATCAGGGCCGGCGCACGCGCGACGATGATTTCGTGAAGGCCTGTGAAAAGGAAAAAGTCGAGATTGATTTCGCCGCACTTTCTCGCGGTTTTCAGAAAGGTTATGCCGAGTACTGTACGCCCGAAGCCGCGTTTCGGATCGGGAAACAGGGCGAGTATTTTAAATTTGAATTTTGCGATGGTGTTTCCACCGAGCAATTGATTAAAAAGCAGCACGCCACGGGTGTGCGCCAGTACTGCCAACCGTCCAACGGTGTTCCAGTAGGGGTGACAGGCAAGAAATATAATGGGATTTGCCCAAAAGATCTCGAAGCAAAATTCGTCGAGAAATTTAACATCGGTCGCAAAAAATATCTTAATGTCTTAATTGCAACTAACGAAAAATCGATCGACGGCTTGAATCGTGAGATCTCGGATCTGCAGACCAAAAGACATTATGAGTCGATACAAGTGACGCGCCTAATGCAAACTCGGCCACCTGATCAGATCTACGGCCGTGACCCGTCAACCGGTCAAGCGATACTCCAGCCAAACACGACTGCCATCGACGCTTATAATAACGAGCTACGAAGACAACAAGGTGAGGTCGGTCGAATTGACAGCGACATGGGAAGTAAGCGTGGACAGCAGGAATTGCTACGCAAAGAGATTCGTGATGCGCAATTGGAACTGGGCGCATTGGAGTAACCCAGTTTGCACAGCCACCATAACTCGAGGAACCCAAAAACGGCCCCCGTCAACGAATCCAACAGCCTATATAGATTTAGACCAATTTAAACAGAGCTAAGCCCACTATTCAGTCGCACCGCGATTGCAGTGTATTTCGTTGATGGGAATTCCTGCGCGCGCCCCAAAATTGAATCTTCTGATGTTAATCATGACTGCGTGGCTCGCAGTCGTGCCCGCACATGCGCAGCTTACCGACTACACAAAGATGCGTTCAGAGCGTGTGGGATCAACCGATTATCCGCGCCTTTTTGATTTATCGCGCGAGTTAATGATTCGCCAAGCGCTGCGTGAGTTCATCGAAGAGAAGCTACCAACGTTCCTAGAACTTTCGATCGAAGATCAAAAAGCACTTGATGCACCAGAACGTCTTCGTGGAATCACCGAAGGCCAACTGATCACGCTCATGCAACGTCGGCCGAAGATCATGGATTCGTTCGAACAATTCTTACGTGAGACAAATTCGAAAACAAATCCTGCTGAGCAGCGCGAGGCCCTCGTTCGTCTCGTAGGTGCGGATCTGACGACGATTTCTCAAGATGTAGAAATGAAACGCGCGATGTATCCGCTCAAACCAGTGGATCTTTGGATACCGAGCGGACCGTCATATACGGAAGTGCTTTTCGTTGGCCACATTCGTGAACTTGACGGAAAAATGGTCGATGGCCAGGATCTCGAAGGCAAAATGGT
>JANOUF010000157.1:0-7586 GCA_031416685.1 Bdellovibrionales bacterium | reverse complement strand
CGAGGTGAACTTGCGCAAATGGGTATCAAAGCTGTTATTGGCGGAAGTTTAGCAACGTTTTTGGTTGCGACAATCGCCGGATTGTTGAATTAGCTTACAAAGCCGTCGGTCAGGTGGCTTCTATGCAACATCAACCTTTACTATCATATGGAGACCGGCTCTTTTAACTTCATCCTGAAGTGCGAGCCGTACAAACTGGGCTTCTGCGTAGCCTAGAATTTTTGCGAACTGTGCTGCCCGTGAAACGCTCACAACTTTGCGACCTTTCTCGATGTCGCAAAGGTGCGATCGAGAGAGTTTTAGTTTTGTGGCGAACTCGCTAAGAGTCTTTTCTTCTCCTAGACGAATCGCCCCTAAATAGGCTCCAAGTGACAATTTCTTGCCAGCAACTTTTTCGATAAATTTCGCAGCTTCAGATTTTTTAGTACTCATGCTTATTCACCTCATAGACTTCAATGAGTTCGGCGCTACCGTGTTTTTTGATTTCGTAGATAGCGCGATATGATCTGCTCAGCCGGATTGACCTTTGTCCTTTGCGATCACCTTTTAATGGCTCATCGTGGAAACCTGGTATTTTCCTAACTTCTTCCAGTCCGTCATTCTCGACTGCCTCAATCCAACCAGCCAGTTTTAGCGCGATAAAATCTGGAACTTTTAAGATGCACTTTTTCGCTCTCTTGCTAAGCTTAACTGCCTTTATCATTGTACACCTATTTGGTGTACATCGCAAGCCATAACACAAAATCCATGAACCATTCCCTTTTTCCCTCTTAGACAAAGAATATGGTCAGCATGCAAAAGCAGGGAATGTATCAATGCCCAATGTTTGAGATCTGAGTTGAAGTAAATCCGAGTGAACGGAGTTTTTCGGCTCTAATCGACCGGGACAAACGAATCGATAATCGCTCGGGTGGCGACTGTTTTTGGCAAATCGTATCGGTAGATAAATTTAATTTCGGTTGAGTAGAACGGCTTAGACAGCGTCTTAAGACGTGACGACCGCCCTGCGATTTGGCTCGGGAGTATAGCGCCGTCAGCGTCGCCGTTTACCACGGCGCTATAGATTAACTCGTAGTCAGATACGGGAATCAATCGATAGTCTTTTAGCGCACGAGTGTAGTTCTGCACTTGAATCATTTCAGGGTTATAAAAAACGAGCGCGTTCTTTTTAATTACTGTTTTTCCCCATAATGCCGCAAATTCTTTTCCAATGGTTCGTACGACTAATTCCGGATGCGGCGAGGGTCCCGCAACTATTCCAAAGTGGCAATTGCCCTCAGCTACGTCTTTTGTAACGTCTATGGATCGTTTGAGCAAAAGATCGAGATGCAGTTGATCGTGCTCAAGCAAAAGTTTTGTGAATCGCTTGATTAGGTAAACTGAAGCGAGAACCGGATGCGAGCCAATCTTGAATGAGCCCGCGACTCGCTTTTCGCCCTCAATGAGACGCTCAAAGCGCTGATGCCAATCGTCTTTTGATTCCCAAACTTCTTTGGCTAACCGTTCAGCGAAGCTCGTGGGCAGAAGTCCGAGGCGAGTTCTTGTAAAAAGTGGATTTCCCAGATCGGCTTCAATTCGCATCAAGGCTTTTGAGACAGCAGGTTGCTGAAGTCCAAGCCGCTCAGCTGCGGCGGTCATGTTTCTTAGCTCAAAGAGCGTTAAAAAAATATCGATGTTTCGATTGAGCAGATTCATTGAGTCAGATGTACCACACCCGTATTCCTTGGCGGAATGGCTAATATTAAAAATGGATATTTTACGAATACTGAAGTGTCTAGTATGCCTAATTGCAGGAGGTACGGTGGAAAACCTTGCCCTGCGTAGTGATGTGCCTAAAATGTTAAAACGAAGGACGGCTCTCCGTCTCCCCGTTTGCCCGCCCATTCAAGTGGAAATGGCGGCAACTAAACACGCGAGAATTTGTATTGTTCGCGAGGATGTACTTGAAGGCGGAACCAAACAAAGAGCTGCCGCACCGTACTTGGCCCATAAAATCAAGAATGGGGCTCGCAATTTCGTGTACGCAAGCCCATTTGCTGGCTTTGCTCAAGTGGCGCTGGCTCAAGCAGCTCGCGCCTGTGGCGCGAAGCTTCAACTCTTTTGTGAAGCACTCCCAGCAAGCTTTAGTAACGGCAGCACGCGCAGTGAACTTCGCTCGCATGAGTTTACTAAGCTCGCCGAAAGTTTCGGTGCAAACGTTCGCCTCTTCCCTACTCTTGATTTGGCAAAGGCGGCAGCTTCTGAGTTTGAACGAATGAACGAAGAGTATTTGCAGGTGCCACTTGGCCTTGACGATCCTGTTTTTAGAACTCTCATGCGAACGTCACTTTCTGCCGAATGGAACTGGCTTAAAAGCACTTCGAATCTTCCAGTGAGAAATTTGTGGGTTTCGTTTGGTAGCGGTACGCTTGCTGGAATTCTTGCTGAGATCGTTGGACCTAGTACGAAAGTTATTGCCGTTGACGTCGGTGTGCTCGAAAAAAATGACAAACGGATTTCGCGAATTCGTAATTTGAGCAACGTGGAATATGTGCGTCTCGAGATGCCGTTTGCGGCAAAGGCCGGCTCACTTCCGCCTTGTCCTTCGAATCTTCATTACGATGCCAAGCTTTGGGAACTGATTAATGAGAACGCAGCTCAGTATGATGTCTGGTGGAATGTTGCACGGTAGTTTTTGTGGAAATTTTTTTGGGCTTTTTAAATTTTTTAGGAGTTTAGCATGAGGTACCTTTTTGTATTGGCACTGGTCTCTTCACTCTGGCCGGTTTCTTCGCAAGCATCCTATGCTCGTGGCGATGGTAAGCCTGTAGAAGTGGTGACGATCTCAACTGAAAAGGGACAAGCCAAAATCCTTGCTAACTCGTTCGGGCAGGCGCTTTATGTGTTTGATCCAGACGGAACAGGCACGCCAAAGTGCGCGGCTGACTGTGCAGAGAAATGGCCACCCCTTTTAGTAACAGCGGACGAGGCAAAACGGCTCGAAGCGCCGCTCGGTGTGGTTGCTCGAGCAAATGGACTCCTGCAAGTGTTCTACAAGGGTCGCCCTTTATACACGTTTTACCTTGATCGCAAAGTTGGCGACATTTTGGGTGATGGCTTAGGTGGCGTTTGGCATGTTGTGATTGTTGCGGAGAGAAGATTCCGCTAATGATGTTGCCAATTCTTGTTTATTCTTTATCCAAAATTTAGTCGTTTATAATCACGAATTGTTTATGCTACTGCCATGTTTGAATTCTCTTTCCGAAAGAGTAATGGTAAATATGGTCTCGTTGGTAGGCGAACGTTTCTTTGAGTTGTCGTTAGAACTTTTCATGATAGCTGACTTCAACGGCAAAATTTTGAAGGTCAACCCTGCGTGGCAATCGCTTCTCGGCTATTCCCTTGATGAGCTTGTAGGTCGACCATATACCGACTTCGTTCATCCTGATGACGTCCTCACAACAAATGGCGAAACACAATCCTTAAGCGAAGGGAAGGATACCTTCGGGTTTGAGAATCGCTATATTACAAAAGCTGGAGAAGTCCGCTGGCTAAAGTGGAAAGCGAAGGTTGTTCCGGGCGAAGCGGTTTACGCAGTTGCTCGTGATGTGACCATTGAAAGACGCACAATTCAAGAGCTCATCAATGAAAAAAACCAATCGGAACTGGCCAGCAATCGCCTTTCAGCCTTTTTTATGCAGGTACCTGCCTTGGTTATGGTTACTCACGGGCCGAATCATGTACTGGAGCTTGCAAACAAACAGTATATGGAACTGGCTGACGACGAAAACGTCGTTGGCAAATCAATTCGCGAAGTCTTTCCGTCACTCGACGTTAGAGAGTTCGAAATTATCGATAAAGTCTACCGCACTGGCGAACGCTTCCTCGCAAAAAATCATCCGATTAAAGCTGTTTGGCCTGGCAAGGAGAAAGTCTCCATCCGGTACTTCACTTTGATCTATGAACCTAAACTCAACTCGGCTGGCGACCCCGACGGGATTATTTGCTTTGCGACTGACGAGACCGAGGCAATTGGTTCGGCTGAACGTTTACGTAAATCAGAAAAAATGGCGGCCTTAGGCCAACTATCGGCTGCGATCGCTCACGAAATTAACAACCCTCTCGCCTATTCAATGTTGAATGTCGAACTCGCACAGTCAGAGTCTCAGGCTTTTGACAGCGTTGACCTTAATGATCAGCTAAATAATATATATGACGGTTTAACGCGTGTTAAAACAATCGTTCAAAATTTAAAATCCTTTTCGTATTCACGTGATACCAAACGTGTGCCAGTATCTTTAGCGCAGGTGGTGAAATCCGCATTGAACTTTGCTGGAAATGAACTTCGTCATCGTACTCGTATTGAGGCAAATCTTAACGAATGCACGGATGTCGTCCTCGCGGATTCCACCCAACTCACTCAAGTATTCGTAAACCTTCTCGTGAATGCAGCTCACTCAATTGAAGCGGGCAAGGTTGATGACAACCTTGTGAAAATTGAAATTAGGCGCGACGGCCCACAAGTGAAAGTCGATGTCTGTGACACAGGGACTGGAATTTCGAAACAAAATTTGGATAGAATATTCGAGCCATTTTATACATCGAAGGCTGCGAACGTTGGAACTGGGTTAGGACTTTCAATTTGCCAGGAGATTGTCGCCTCGATGAATGGAACAATTGAAGTTGAAAGTCAGGTGGGAAAAGGCTCGCGCTTTACTGTTTGTCTGCCCACAACCGATGCGCGAATTCATGACATAACCCCGGCTGCACAATCTAGCGCAAGCGTATATCTAAATGCGCAAACTAAGAAAAAGCTGTTGATTCTCGACGACGACGCAAGACTTTCTCACGTGATTGCAAGCTCGCTCGCATCTGATTTCGAAATTACAGTTCTGAACCACGCAACCGCAGCTCTAAAAGCTGTCGTCGAGACCGAATTCGACATTATTTTGAGTGACGTCATGATGCCTGACATAAATGGCAAAGATCTGTACTATTTAATCCAGCAGGCAAAGCCGGGATTAGAACGGAAAATTGTGTTTATGAGCGGTGGCGCGTTTTTCCCAAGCATCGCCGAATGGTTGCAAAACGTCGAAAACAAATGCGTCACTAAGCCGTTCACTGCCGCAGATTTAAAAGCAGTTTTGGCTACCATCAACACGAGTAGTGCGCATTCAGCAATATCGCAATGAAGTTTACCCTGACCGATACGGGCACGTTGCGTTAATTGAGTTTGTCGCATCGCTTGTGCCTAGCACCAATACCCGATAAATTCCGGAATATGGAGAGCCCAGAAAACCCAATACGGTGGTTCGAAATCTACGTAGCCGATATGCATCGGGCCAAATTCTTCTATGAAAGGACGTTTGGCTTTCATTTCAGCAAAATGGATACGAAGTCCTGGGACGTTGAGATGTGGAGTATTTCAACTACTGTGGATGGGAAAAGTTTTGGCTCGCTCGTTTGGAAACGCGAATTAGTTCCTAGCGGAATAAATTCTGTCGTCTATTTTGGAAGTGAAGATTGTGCTCGCGAAGAGAAAATTGCGGCTGAGGTCGGAGGCAAAATCCACCGAAACAAGTTTCCGATTGGACAATATGGTTTCATGTCTTTGATAAACGACACCGAAGGAAACTTAATTGGAATTCACTCGAGAAAGTAGAAGTTCACCCGCCGCGCCGCGGGTCACGTTGCCTTAACTGAAAGTCCACGACCCAAAATTGTGGCGTGAAGTTTGGCTTGATAGAGCATGAGTAGACTTTCCTTCACGGAGTCGCCCTCAAGAAATCCCATCGTTATTGCGATTGCCTCTAGAGTTGAAAACCCTTCTTCAAAATGCTCTTTCCGCAAGTGGTGCTTAGCCAAATTCTTTTGTGAGATCCGAATCCGTGGCAAATGCGCAATTTCAGGATGGCGCGCGTGGAGCTTGCTCGCTTGTCGCCAATTTCCGTCAGAGACGATCAAATGAACTGGCTTTGAAGGTTTTATCTCCTCAACATCTACTGCGTTCTCTGAAGGCTGAAGAACATAGGTTTCATACTCAGGTGAAAGAATTGAAGTGAGATCAAGGCGTGTGCGATCTTTGCCTCGAATTATCATTTCGGAATTAATTAATGCATGAACTGCAAGTCGACCAGTGTTGGTAGAGCGTTTCAGTTCGCGATGATGGATCACGAGACTGAGTTTTGTTTTCAATTCAAGCTTTGGAATTAGCGCGCAAATGCATCGCTCGGTGTGCATAAAGCATGTTTGGCATGGATTGATGGTCTTTCGTTTGCGCATTTTGGGATTAAAGCACGGTGCGGCGCCAAATGGCATCACCCGGTATGGTGGGGATTAGCAAGAACGCTTCATTTTGAGATTTTTTGACTGAATTTGCGCCTAAATCGCAGCAGCAAATTGGACCCCCCTTTGGCATGTACAACTCTGAAACAGACCACGATTTTATTAAGGATTTTTTAGTTCACAGCTCTAGAGACACTCCAGATAAACCGATTAAATAAGGGTCAGAGCTAACCGGTTTTTGACCTAATTTTTTGGGTGAACTAAGTGGCACGTTGGTTGAGAAGAAATTTTGCGCAAGCATTTTTCGTGATCGCTTTTGCGATCGTGATGAGTGCCTGCAGCATGAAGGGCAAGCTCACTAAGGTTCCCGGCATAGGCGACGGTGCTAGCAGCGGAATTCTTCCAGCAACTGCACTCGGTTGGGTTGAAACTTCTCCTTACAACGGCACTTCTGTAACAGCAACATGGACAATCTCAGTAAGCCCTGGTGTTGTTGGTCAAGTCATTGCGTTTTACTCGGATGCAATCTGCAATGTTTCTCACTCAAACTTTCCGCTTGCAGCAACATCTACGAGCCGTACTTTCACAGGCGTTGATGGTCAAAGTTATTCGTTTAAAATTGCAAGTGCAGATGGCGATGGAAACTCAAGCGTTACTGGCTGCTCGCCTGTCATGCAGCTCAATGCCAACGTTGCTCCTGTAATCACCGCGGCGTGCGCGGGATCTATTGCGCAAGATTCTTTGTATGCGTGCTCGCCTGGTGTGACTGATGGTGATGTAGGTGATACGCACACTTGGGCTTTAGCTCCGGCGAATACTTGCGCGTGGGCGTCGATCAATTCTTCTTCGGGTGCGGTGAGCGGAACACCGAACGATGATCAAGTTGGCTCGTGTACGCTTGCTTTCAAAGCTAACGACTCGGCAGCTGATTCAAACATCGAATCTATTGCAGTTACAGTTACGAACTTAGTCCCAACTCTTACGATTGCGGATGCAACAGTTGCCGAAGACGCAGTTGCAGCCGTTGTTCGAAACGATGCAGCTGTTCAATCTTCTGAAGAAGGTTATGGCGTTTACGCGCTTATCGCTGCAAGCGGAACAGCTTGTTCTGCAAATGGATCGGTATCAATTAGTGCTGCAACTGGTGCTGTCACCTACTCGCCTGCTTTAAACTATGTTGGTGTGTGTAATATCAACGTACAGTTTAACGATGGTAACGGTGGAATAGTTGCTGACGAGTTTGCTGTTACTGTTAGTGGTGCAAACGATGCGCCGGTTGTTGCCGGAGCTTGCGCAACTTCAGCGACTGAAGATGCAGCTTA
>JANOUF010000156.1:0-15319 GCA_031416685.1 Bdellovibrionales bacterium | reverse complement strand
CGACTCACTCGCAGTCGAAGAAATTTTCCCGATTGGAAAGCTAGATGCAGATCTTCAGCAGGTTGACCTTCGCACGACAAACAGCTGGCGCTTAAAGCTTGCCGATGTTCCGACGCCAGAAATGCTCGAAGTTCAGCTCGTTAATTCGATCGCACCATTTGTTCTATGCAGCCGACTTGCGCCGCTCATGCGTCGTGATTACACCGGCCAGAAACACATGGTGAACGTGACTGCGATGGAAGGAAAATTCTATCGCTTTAAAAAAGAAGATCGTCATCCGCATACGAACATGGCGAAAGCCGCGCTGAATATGCTTACGCATACTTCATCGAGCGATCTCGCTAAAGACGGAATCTTCATGAACGCAGTTGATACTGGCTGGGTGACCGATGAAGATCCAGCGCAACTCGCGCAATTTAAACAGGATGTTCACGATTTTCAGCCGCCACTTGATATCGTCGACGGTGCGGCCCGTGTTTGCGATCCATTCTTCGATGGAATTCTCACTGGCAAACATTGGTGCGGGAAATTCCTAAAAGATTATTTCCCTATCGATTGGTGACTGTTTGGTGATTTAAAAAAGTGCGTTCTTTGGCGTTCGCGGGAACGGAATAACGTCACGAATATTTGCCATACCTGTTAGGTACATCATCATTCGCTCAAATCCTAATCCGAATCCTGCATGCGGGAAGCTGCCGTAGCGGCGCAAGTCCAAATAGAACGCGTAATCTTGCGGGTGGAGATTCATTTCCATCATTCGCTTCTCAAGAAGCTCAAGATTATCTTCTCGCTGTGAACCGCCGATGATCTCACCGATTCCTGGCGCGAGAAGGTCCATCGCTCGAACGGTTTTTCCATCTTCATTCATCTTCATATAGAAGGCTTTGATCTGTTTCGGGTAGTCGGTCACGAACACTGGCTTCTTGAAATGTTCCTCTGCCAAAAAGCGTTCGTGTTCAGTTTGTAAATCCATGCCCCACTCAACCGGGAATTCGAATTTCTTACCTGATTTTTTCAAGAGATCGACAGCGTCCGTATAAGTGACTCGTGCAAATTGGCTGTTGAGTAAGTTACCCAGTTTATCGAAAAGACCTTTTTCCACCCACTGGTTGAAGAATTCCATCTCTTCTGGGCAATGATCCATCACGTACTTCACGATGTACTTAATCATGTCTTCGCCGAGATCCATGTCAGTATTGAGATCGGCAAAGGCAATCTCCGGCTCAATCATCCAAAACTCAGCTGCGTGTCTTGAAGTATTTGAGTTTTCCGCGCGAAACGTTGGACCGAATGTATAGATGTTGCGGAAAGCAGCGCAGAATGTTTCGCCGTTAAGCTGACCACTGACAGTTAGGTTCGTTTCTTTACCGAAAAAATCTTGCGTGTAATCAATCTTTCCATCTTTCGGAAGCTTATCGAGCTTGAGTGTCGTCACACGGAACATCTCGCCGGCGCCTTCGGCATCTGCCCCGGTAATGATTGGCGTATGCACGAGAACAAAGTCGCGATCCTGAAAAAACTTGTTAATCGCAAAAGCAAGAACTGAACGAACGCGGAATACAGCGGAGAAGGTATTTGAGCGTGAGCGAAGATGCGCGATCTCGCGCAAGAACTCCATGCTATGTCGTTTGTTCTGAAGCGGATACTCAGGCGAAGCTTTTTGGTAAACCTTGATCTCTGTGGCTAGGACTTCAAACGCTTGCTCTTTACCTTCAGAGCGAACGAGTTTGCCAGTGACATAAATCGAACTCGCGATCGAAAGCTTTGCGAGTTCTTCAAAGTTAGAAAGTTTCGTATCAAAGACGACCTGGACTCCTTTAAAGAAGGTGCCGTCGTTTAACTCGATGAAGCCGAAACTTTTTTGGTCTCGAATTTTTCGTACCCAACCTGAAAGGTGGATCTCTTGATCGAGGTGTTTTTCGGTTTCGCGGTATAGGGCTCGTACAAGTGTCGTCTTCATTGGACAATTCATAGTATTAAAAGGCACCGAGATCAACGCTCTAAAGGTGTTTTGCTAACGAGCGAACAGCGAATTCATAAGCACGATCCCTAGCTAATAATCCGTCTTTTAATTTATAGGGTCCTAGCTCAGGGAGATCGGGAGGGCTGATCACTTTGTAGCGCTCTCGCAAAGCGCTTAATGCACGTCGCTCATTGAGTTTGTAGATGCCTCGGCTCGGAAGAAAATGTGAAAGGACCGATTCATTTTCACGAATGCTCGTGGCCGCAGCTTTGTCGTTGATGCCTCCATCCCAATAGAAATGTCGGCCGATCCTAACCGGGTGAAACATCAAGGGAACTGCGCACGACGCTCGAACAATTCGAGGAATATCACCTTCGCTGAATGCGACGGTCTTTCGTTGGAAGATACTGAAGGTCGACGCACTAAAGGGAGTCTGGCTTTGACGCTTGTGCAAGATTTCGCGAATGAGCGATTCAAGACGCTCGCCTTTCAACAGGCCTAAACCAAGCGAGGGATCCCAGAATTTCTCCAGCTTGAGTTCAATCAGAATGTCGTCGAATTCGCGTGAGGATAGGCCGTGGGCGAGTGCCGCCGCAACAATTGCCCCTGCGCTAGCTCCGGTGATTCGAGTAGGTTTAAGGCCCGCCTCCTCAAGCGCCATGCACAGACCACTGTGGGCAAAAAAGCCGAAGAATCCGGATGAGAGAGCTAAGGTGAATGGTTTTTCTCTTAAGTGTTGGCTAAGGGTCATTTGTTGAGACTACCAACTTATTTACTTCCAATCTATCGATTCGACGGGGAGCGTTGGGCAAAAAAAAGCCCCTTAAGCTTTCACTTAAGGGACTGATCAAACAATTAACTTATCAGAACCATGTGTCGAACATCGTATAGAGTTCAACCGGGCTTTGCGGGGAGAAGACTAAGTATTTCGTCTCACCCTTTAAACGTGTACCGAACTCGCCGTAGATCGGCTTTTCTTCGATTACGCGCATTTCTTCAAACGGTGGCTTGCTAACTACGTTTCGCGAGTAGATCGCGTCTAATCCCGCAACGCGGTTTAACGCTTTCAATATTGTCGGATCGTAGAACCCTGATGCATTTGAGAAAAGTGAATTGCGGATAGCTTCAGCGATC
This sequence comes from Bdellovibrionales bacterium, assembly GCA_031416685.1. Classification (GTDB taxonomy): domain Bacteria; phylum Bdellovibrionota; class Bdellovibrionia; order Bdellovibrionales; family JAMPXM01; genus JANOUF01. Next base: position 12,222 of record JANOUF010000156.1, on the reverse strand, counting down.
AGCTTCACTTTTTTCTCAAGCATCGTCTGTCTTTTCGCTTCGTTCAAGTTGCGGATGAACTGCTCTGTTGCTGAAGCGAGTTCAACATCATCACGAGTTAGTCCGAATTCCTTTAGCAGCGCATGGTTGCTAGTACGAACTACGCTGTTTTGCTCATCCGAACGGGCCTGACGATATTCCTTCACTCGAGCAAGCATGCTCGCGAAACCCTGTACGCTCAAATTCTTCGCTTCACCAATGGCACCGCGAAGTTGGCCGTCAGACAAACGCATGATGCGGTCAACTCCCTCAGGAGAGTATTCCGTTTCAGACGTAACCATCATTGAACCCCAACGTCCGTTCGTCGTGTAGCCCAACTCAGGGTTGAAATCGATGACCTTTTGGTTGTGTGGTGCAATGTTGTTTACGAAACCAATGTAAGTGCTGAGCTCGTTGTCCAGTGTGTCGATATCGCTTCCGATCACGCGAACGTTGATGCGGAATTTCTTCGAAACGTTTGGATCAAGGTACACTTCAACAGTTTTGCTGCTGCGTTTGTTCGAGCTGAGGCCACTCGCCTTTTCTTTTGTAGTGCGAAACTGAAGCGCTTCACGTGACGAGTCGCCCGACGTGATTTCGATTTTGTCGAGGCGTTTCGATGATCCGCCTTTCCAGAAAATCAAGCTCCACTTTTTCGATGAGAAAGTGAAATTATCGGTAAGTTGGAATTGTTTCTCGTTCGGTTGGATTTTCTTGAAATCGCCGTCGATAACGGCTTGGCCGATTGCATTCGATTTACTTGCGTCGTTCAAATCCGCTTTTGTGTAGATCGAGCCGCGGCCTTCAGCCGTACCCCAACCCGCAAGAGTTTCGAACACGTTCAAGCGAATGAGTGCGATCCCCAAGAGCGCCTGAAGGCGCACTTGGGTGAAATCCGAACGATCACGATATAAAATGACCTCGTTGCCATCGCGATGATCGAGAATCGAACGCCACAAGTTCACCTTCGCAACACCTGCACGAATGATCGGCGAAACAATCCCAAGTGGATACGAGAAATCGACTCCTGCGCCGTTTTCCAAGTAATGTTCTGTTTTAAGAACGTAGCTTGGTGGCAAATTGCCTTTTGCAATATCGCGGGCAAGCATCAGGTTAACGATGAAGCCGTTGTTTGTTTGCGCTTCTACGTATGACCGTGCTGGGTATGCAAGTGTAAACGAGCGTGTATAGATGAGATCTTTATACGCGCCGAACGAAACACCAAGACGGAAACCAAGTTCGAACTGATCTTTTACGATCCACTGATCTTGTTCTGATTTCGGCGAATTGTTGCGTTCAATATCACGACGGAAGTTCAAGATGATTTCAGAAACCATTTTCTGATCAAGCTTGAAGTCGTTTACTGTTGCCGACTGGATGACCCAACGGCGCTTGTCGTTGACGACTTGACGAGCGACATCAAGAACAGTTCCCTTCAACACATGGCTCATGTTATTGAAGAAAGTCGAAGTGCTGCTGTCGAATTTGCTTGTGAAGTTGTTATTGATTGCCAACTCTTGTGACTGACAAGCGATATCTTTTTGGAATTGATTGCGGTCTTGTGTCTCTGGGAGCATTGCTATCTGATTAGCCAACCCGAAACGGCGTACGAGCGCATTACGACGCGCGACCAGTTTTTCAGAGTAGATCTTAGCAATACACTGCGGCCAATTGCCGCGTGCAACTGCTTGGTCGATCTGCTGACGTGTTAGGCCAGAAATCAAACGCGTGGCCCATTTTGCATCGGCAAGCGTGATTTTGTTTTTAATCGCGACCGGGTGCATGTCGCGGTAGCTAAACTTGAATTCATTTGAATTCTCGTCCGAAACCATATCCCAAGCTACCTGATCCGGTGACTCCATGACGATGCTTCCGCCAAGAGCTTTGCCCACATCTGCCAAGACCATATATCGTTTCGCATTGCCGTTTGCGTCTTTAGTAAGAACGAGTTCGTTATTGTCGAATTCTTTTACGTCGTTATTGTCGAAGAACATTTGCACGAACATGAGCGCGCGAACTTCGCGAAGGCTCGTGTTCTCAGCGAATTTCCATCCGCCAAGATTATTGTGAACGTCAGGTTTCGCTTCAAGAAGGCCGTCTTTAAAAACAACCCACTGTTCGCCCTTCTCATTCTTCCCGCTGCTTGCGATGTAGTTTTCGATTTTCCAACGGCGCTGGCCGTCGCGGCTAAAGTACGATTCCCATTCTTTTGTTAGATCACTCAGACTGTTCTTACCAAGGTTTACTTTTACGTTACGAACGTAGCGAGTGAGGTTAGACGGGAAGCCGAGAGATAACATGAATGCAGAAACTGTAGGGTCCGCGTGAAGTTCAGCGCCGAGTTTGAACTTAATCCTGTGCTTCTTGCCGTCTGAGCCAACGTAAGTAAGATTCAACTTAGGTTTGGTGTTGGTCTTTTTTACCTTGTCGAAGTTGAATTCGAGCTTCGTTGGGAAGCCTTCGAAGTTACGGTACATCTCGTGAAGTTTTCCGTCAGCTGCAGCTTGTACATTCACAGCTGCGACACCAGCACGAGGAGCCTGCCAGAATGGACTGTTGTTGCCGGGTCCATATAATGACAAATCAGCACCACGAGCTTTGAGGCTAGCGATTTCAGCGGTTGAGAGGTAGCTGTCCGTTGCTGAGTTAAATAGGTTCGAGGCTTCTTGTTCAGCAGTAGATTGCTTAGGAATTTTCCAAGTTCCACCGAACGTTTTTATTGTCTGAGCTATGTATTCAATCGGGTCTGCAACAGATCCGGTGATTCGAATTGCGCCTTCGATATCGAGCGCCATCTTGATAGATTCAAAGATCTGCGCTTGGTTGCTCATCATTTTAATGCTGTTAAGAGTTTTTACAGCAATGTCCATCGCTTCCAGAACATTTTCGTCTGCAATTTTCTTTTCAATCTTCGCAGCATCAGTTTCACCCTTTGCGCGCTCGCCACCAATGAGAAGAGCTTTTAACTGCTGCTTCTTCAATAGCAATCGTCCGATATAAGCGTCAGTTTTTTGAACTGATACTTTCATCGACGAATCGAGGAAGAGTTGTTGAACTTGACGCTCAAACTCAACCGAATACGGGTGAGATTTGGCAATCGCAATTGCGGAGATTGCGAGAACCATGAGCCCTAAAATAATTTTCGACGCGATTCTTTGAATCATTCATCTGCCTCGGGTAAGGGGGGGGATTAGCGGGCAGATAATAAGTCATAAGGAGAACAGGTAGTGTAAGAATCTGTGTGACGTGTAAATTGAACTTTGCGAGTGCCGTAAATTGGCGCCCGGTTGGCACGGGTAATTTACTCAGAAGTGATTAAAACATGAGAGCGGATTATTTTCCGCGAACGCGAAGGGCTTTAGAGCCTTCAATTGCATAGAGATCGATGGATCCGCCGTAGGCTTCACTTTGAATGAGGTCTTTCTTATGGATGCGTTTGTAGCGATCAGCGGCTTCGCCTTGTCCAATTTCTAAGTATGACGGAATTCCTTTTTCAGTTTTGTCATCTGCAGGGACATCGCTGTTTTTAATGTCGTCGATTGCAAATTCCTGCACGACGACGGTCGTCCACTTTTTAGAATTCTTTTTATCACTTAAGATCGCAACAATTGCTTGGTCTTTCGGTCCCAGAGATCCGAAAACGGCGAAGTCAGAAATCTGGTCGCCATTGAAGTCGGCACTAACCAATGCAGGTGATCTGCTTGGAATATACTTTTGAATGAAAGGTGGATATTCAGCGCGCTTGAAGGGCTCAAATTTTCCGTTCCACTTTTTTAAAGCTTCTGAAGCTTCCTTTGGAAGCGAGACTTCTTGAGCTGGCTCTGCAGCCCACGCATTCATCACGAAAAATATCGGAAGTAAAACAAACTTCATTTTGCCTTCCCGCTCTTTTTTGATGACTTCGATGGAGCGATGTCGACAGGAGCGTTGAGTGACGCACCCATTTTTGAGTAGAATATGTGATCACCAACTGTGCCTATGGATTTCATCGAACGTGCCCATACAGGCGTCTTTATCCAAGTTGCGTGATAGTGGTCAGGAAGCGGGCCTTTTCTGGCAAGAGCCTTTTTCACTGCATCATTGCACTGATGGCCAGCAGGAATCGAGTAATCCCTTTTTTTCTTACCCTTACCATCAGTTTGGACTGTCCAAGAATACTGAGATCTTTGAAAAACAACGTCGCAAGGACTATTTGGCCAGGCGTTTGTTCTTGCGACGGCGCGGCCAATGACAGATCGGGTGGCCATAATTTTACCCTCGATGGGCTCAGCATCTGCTTCCCAAAAGCAGTTGCAAACCATACAGCTATAATGATTACCGGAATTCCCACACCAAGGAATTTTCGGGCTGCCGTCAGGTACGTTGATTAGAATTTTAGCTTCTTTCAATACGCCGCCTCCATCAACCTCCAAAACTTTCATGCGTGCATGCGTGCTCGTCGAAAAAACGAGCGACGTACCAACTAAAAGTAAAATGGGGCGAAGTCTTCGCGCGAAGGGAAACATCTACTCATTATCGGCGAAGAGTGCGAATTCCTTAATGGATTTGCGCCAGGTCAGGACCAAGGTTGGGGTCTAATTATACAGAGCACTATTAAGAAAGATCAGCACTTCCATATGCACAACGAATTTGCGGCACTTGGTTTACCGGTAACGGCTTCTGACCTTTACGTTTAAAGCGAACCGTTCCTACACGTTGAGTAGCGTAAGCGGTGACAGCCATTTCTTCTGGGCTCACAGCTTGAATATAGATGTTCGTGTTTTCGGGGCAATACGGTTTATGAAGTGAAACACGTAATAAGAGTTTGCCGTTCGCTGTTCTATACGAACAAAGCGAAGCTCTTTGCGGCGGCAGATTGCCGTTCTGAACATAGAATCCAAAATTATCGTACGTAAAGGCGATCACTCTTTTTACAAATGGAACACCAGTGAGTTTCCATATACCCGCAACTTGATCCAAGCTTCCAAATGCTTGAGCAGCTGCGATAATGTCAGGCTTTGTTGCAAGCTCTGTGGGATTTGCTGCGCATTCAGGAGAATTTGCATCTGGAGCGGCGAACGCTGCAGGCGATAATGCATCCGCACGTTGTGTAAGAATACATAGTAAAAGCGCGACTGAGAATTTACACAATGTTCGATTCATGGATCGAGTGTGTCAGGAGTTGTAAGATTCCGAAAGTCTCGCCAACTATTCTTGAAAAAACACTATTCAATTGAAAAAACGCCGAACCGATAGCGACAATTTTTGTCCGTGTGCCAGAGTATTAGTTTCAAACCATCGTTAAGCTTTTGCTGATGGACTGAAGAGTATCAATAACATTAACCTGCTCTACCAATCTGATTTCTACTTTTCGGGAGATTCAAATGGATTCTGTTTACGGGTTTTCGGTCACACGTATTAATGGTGCGAGCGCGACTTTAGGCGACTACAAAGGTAAAGTTCTGCTGATAGTAAACGTGGCTTCAAAGTGCGGTCTAACCCCTCAATATGATGCACTCGAAAAACAATATGAGAAGTTTCATGAACGAGGCTTTGAGATTCTGGGGTTTCCGGCAAACGAGTTTGGTAGCCAAGAGCCTGGAAGTAACGACGAAATCCAGGAATTTTGTCGATCCAATTTCGGTATTAAATTTCCGATGTTTCAAAAACTAGTCGTAAAAGGTGAGGGTCAGCATCCGCTCTATAAATTTCTGACTGAAACAAAACCGGAAGCTGAGCTCGGCTCGGGTCCTTCATTCGAAGAAAAACTTAAGGGCTACGGAATTACTCGTGAGAAGAAGAATGACATCCTCTGGAACTTCGAAAAATTTCTTATTGATCGAAGTGGTAAAGTTATCGCGCGCTTCTCGCCCGACCTAACTCCTGACGATCCAATGGTTACGAGCGCGATCGAGAAGGCGTTATAGTTGATTATGCGGAAGTTAAACTGGCCCTAACTTCAAATATTGATCTCAATATGAGATATCTCTAAATCTATCTAGTGGACTCGTTATTCTGACGATACCCTCTATACTATGAACATTCTCCGTTTCTCGCGAATCGCCATCGTTCTGTTGCTTGTGATTCTTCCCTTCCAAAACTGCGGCGGTGGTGGAGGTGGCGGCAACGTGCCAGGTGCTTCCGGATCCACGAGTGAAATTTGGATCGCGACTCTTACCGGTACCGGCAAACCTGCCGCTTGCGACACCGGCACTTTCAATCACAGCTATAGTTTTGCAGTGGTGTTCGACGGTTCGCTTTCACAAGCGATTGGTCGCAGCATGGCCGAGCACACATCCATTACAGTGAGGGGAAGTGGCGGTATTTCAGGAAGTGAAACCGTCGCCACACAAAGTGCTTACCCAGGCATTTGTGTCTTGCAACCATCAAGCGCCGCCAATGTTCCATTTTCCTTCGAGGCTTACTACACGGAGGGTTACGGAACGCCAGTTATCGAGATGTTTTTGCGCGCTGAGGGTTCGAGTTCGATCATAGGCTGCAACACTCATTTCCCATATACAAATCTGTACACTAGAGTGCCAGCTGATAAACTGGGTTTTAGTGGCGTAAACTTTGCCTCGACGACCGAAATCACCGGAACTTGGGCAACCGTGGGTTATGGCAGTGCTAGCAATGGCAATAATGCCAAAGGTTCGTTTAGCATGCGCTTAATGGGATCGGCAGAGCTCATTCCAGGTCCGATTGGCGTCAACGTCGCTCCCCAAATAAATAAAGTGAGAATGACTTGGCTCCCGCTCCAGGGAGCGATTGGCTACAAAATCATTTACGCGAAGGGCGCGCCACAGCCGGCTACGCCAGGCTACACAGTAATTAACAACATTCCAGTCGATGCTAACACCGGCTACGAAATCTCCGGACTGGATGCAAATCAACCTTATACTTTCGTGGTTATCGGACTACTGCCCGGTGGCTACGAGACATTGGTTTCGACTGCTGTAACTGCAACACCAATAGCGCCACCACCGCCGATGGAAATTTTGGTGATCGAAAAGATCGCCACAGGTCATGATCATACTTGCGCGATCATTAATGGTGGTGAGGTTCGTTGCTGGGGACAAAATAATATCGGCGCGAACGTTCCGGGAATCACCACGGCGTATGATATTGCTGCGGGCAATAGTTTTTCATGCGCGGTTGTAGGCTCGGGCACGGTGAAGTGCTGGGGTCGTGGCACCTCTGGAGAATTGGGCAACGGTCAATCCGTAGACTCGGCAACTCCGGTAGACGTGAGTGGCATCTCGACGGCACAAAGCATCTCGGCTCGGGGCTCGCACGCCTGTGTGCGATTGGGTTCTCCGGTCGGGGCAGTAAGATGCTGGGGACTAGGAACTTCGGGTCAGTTGGGTAATGGCAGTTTAGAATCATCGAATATTCCAGTAATAGCCGGCGGCTTCGTTAATGATCCGATCAATGAACGGTATCCTGCCGCGCGGGTTACCGTGGGCGAAGCTCACTCTTGCGCCGTGCTTACCATTGGCACTGTTAAATGCTGGGGCAACACCAACAATGGAGAAATCGGCGCGTCGGCTCCGTATTGCCAAGTCGGAGAAATCTGCGATCCCAAAGCACCGAATCCTTCTCCGACAACCGTCACCAGCTTGTCTGGGGTTATCGACATAGCCGCGGGCGGCGCCCACACTTGTGCCGTGATCTCGGGCGGAACCGTGCGCTGCTGGGGTCGCGGCAGCCATGGCCAGCTAGGAAACAATAATAACCTTCATTCCAATGTAATTGTGGCTGTCAGCGGACTAACCGGCGCAACCAATATTTCTTCAGGCGACAAGTTTAGCTGCGCGGCACTTAGCAACGGCACCATGAAATGCTGGGGAAATAATGACGTAGGTCAATTGGGCAACGGTACGGGTTTAGCTTCAGCAGTACCCGTGGTCGCAACTGGAATTACAAATTTCGTAAAGTCCTCGATTACGGGTGGCTTGAAAAAAACCTGCATGCGGCTGAACGACAACACGGCTTTTTGTTTTTGATCGACTGAAGAATTTAAATTTGGCGGAGAGGGTTGTAAAGCAGGCGAACTTTCTTCGGCCATTGTATTCGAGTTCGAAGTCTATCCTGAGCCTAAGATCCTTACTAAGCGTGAATTGCAGCAGCTTATTAAGCTGTATCGCACTACTGTTGCTGTGGCTAAATTTTTAGGTTGCAGCCAATCGTTCGTTTCCGATCGTCTTATTTAAAAAAAAACAAAAACAAATAAGGAGCGTAAGGAATGAAAGAAGAACTATGTGCACGTGTATCAATTGCCGTTGCTTGACGTGGCTACCGTTTTTCAAATCCAGGACAAGTGTCCACCCACGCACTATTGTCGCCCACGCATTTTTTGGAATTGCAGATGGAATCAAAAGTCAGACCCTCGTGGGTGACTTTGTGCTGACCCAAACGACCGAATGGAACGAGTTCTTTTTGAGTCTCAGGATATTGGCTCTTCCTTAATTCTTCACGGACACATATTTTCGCTCGTGGCTCCGCATTAAGTATCTTTTCAACAGCACGAAATTGAGAGCGACAGGAGTCACCATCTATATGCGTCGACTCCATGATTTCCAAAACCTCATGCTTGTCGCTTAAGACGTACATAAAGTACTGATGCCTCCAGTTGTTGTCGCCCTCCGCATTCATAAAAAGACACTTCTGTTGTACACGATCAGAGCTCGCATGAATGATATGAAGGTCTCCGTTAGGATCTGGAAAGGTCTCAATGTGGAAAGCTCTCGTGGACTGACATGCAAGCCTGAAGACCGAGCTTGGGATCGCAAGGAAAAAAGATTCGTTAAAGGTCCGGTTAAGAGGCGCCCTTGATTTCCACTCGATAGTTGAGATGGGCCGCTCTTAGCAAATCTTGAAGTGCTAAACGGACGAGGGCCGCTTCAGGAACTTTCAAAATACGCGCGAACTTTGCGGCTCTCTCGGGGCTAACAAGTTTACGGTCCTTTTCAAGATCGCAAAGGTTTGCTCGTGAAATTTTTAATTTCCGTGCAAAATCGACTTGAGAAAGCTCATCGCTTTCGCGAAACGCCTTGAGAAACAACCCGACAGTCATCGGACCAAATCGTGCCTCTAAAGATTCAATGCCAACCAAATTTTTAGTACTCATGTTTATTCACCTCTATAACTTCGATCAATTCAATTTCGCCACTCTGAGTTTCAATATAAATCGCTCGGTACGCTTTGTTCAGACGAACGGACCGCTGGCCCTTACGATCAGCCCCTTAGGGGCTCATCGTGAAACCCTGGAGATTTTCTTGTCTCTCGCAAGCCAGAAAGCTGCACGGTACTTACCCACGCATAAAACTTTCGTACAATCTGATCGGGTAAGCCATCTAGCTGCTTTGCAACTCGCTTCTGCCAACACACGTTGAAAATATCAGACATGATTCATTGTACTTCTGCTTGGAGTACAATGTCAATCTGATTAATGCCGTCGTTGAGTTCGTTTACTATCAAACACGGGTTCGCCTAAGTATCGAGAACGATTGGGTTCATGAAGTTGGCGGAAAGTGTGCAACTTCAATGTCTACAGCACTTTATCTTTGCCTTAACTACAGACTACTACCGCTAGCGATGCTCAGTACCTTACAGCCCTTGGCTTGATGCTCGTGAAGCTTAAAGTCGGTGAGAGTACCTCTAATATCCACACCAGCATTACGGGCGTAAATCATCATTGTCTCCATGTCCTTCCAGCCACCCATTTTCATCACCTTAATCGGTGCAACACCTCGTCCAAGAAGCAAAGTTGCCCAAGTTGCTCTTAAATCATGAAATCTAATTGGCGGTAAACCCATTCCAGCTAAGAACATCCTTAGATCATGAGCTTGGCGTCCAGCATCCCATCGCTCCATTCGAGGTAATACCCATGGTGAGGTTGGATCACTAGCTTGTAGGTCCCTCAGCAACGGAATAAGAGCATCAGCAATTTCAATTATGCGGTCATTGCCGGACTTGGTGTCTTTGAAGCCATTCTTGTTGTTCCAAGATGCATTAACCAAAATTGTTCGACTCTCTAAGCTGATTTTATCCCAAGTAAGTGCGTACAGTTCTCCGTTGCGCATGCCTGTGTATAAAGCCATTGCCCAGTGTGGATACCACTCTGAACCAACTTCACGAGCTTGTTTTAAGAACTTAGTTGTTTGCTCAACAGTGAAGGCCATTTTGATCTTGTCGCCCACCTTGAACTTAATCAGTGGAGTTGGATTTCTGTTTAAAGCTCCTGATTCCATGCAAGTTGCAAATACGGCTCTCACGGTTCTTAAGAAATACTTTTGGTGTGAAGGCTTGTTTGATCCAAGTTTCGTAAACAGCAGATCCTTTAACTCAGATGTCGTGATTGTATCCACTGATCGCTTGGCCAAAAATTTAGTATGCGCTCTGAGACAGGCTTCTTGGCCATAAATGGTGTGCTCAGTTAGACCTCGGTTTTTACAATCAACCAAGTAATGCTCGACGGCTTCTTCCCAAGTAGGAATGATTTCTTTTCTGATTTTATTCTCTACAGCTACTACCAAATCATTGAATGCTCGGCTTGCTTCAGCTCTAGATTTGTAGCCTTTGCGTCGTAGCGACACTGGTTGCCGAGTAATCGGATGACGTTTTGCAAAGCTAACTACGAAAGTTCCTGGATTTTCTTTATCTAATTTAATTCCCATAAAAGCCTCTCTTGTTAGAAAGAAGAAGCTCCTGCAGCTCTGACTTCAGATAGCGATTGCGATTACTCAGCTTGTAATAAGGGATTTTACCTGAACTAACCATGTTCAATAATGTCTTCACAGATACTCTGAGAAATTCAGCTGCTTCATCTGATGTCAGCCACTCATCTTCAGTTTTCATAGATCGCTTGGAGTCATGCGTATATGGTTCACTGGAGGTTTGGTCAACGTCATCAACTTGAACACTGAGCTCATTGCAAGTTCTACTAGAGAAAGTAGGGTGGTACTTCATTACTCCACCTCAGATGCTTGATAGGCTCTACGCCACGTGGCTGGATTAGCTGGATCAATCGGCACCTTCTTTGGCTTCGTTAAATTCGATTCGCTCTCTTTAACCAATGTTGCTTGCTTTGCTGGATCGATTTGTTTTGGCTTATTGATATTCGTAGAATTCGTATGTTCGTACTCCAGTGGGTAATAGCCACCACTAATACACTTGAATAGATTGGCTTGTCGTAATTTATCCAATGATGAATTGATCTCTTTAGCAGATTTATTATTTCCAAACACTTTATAGAACTGCGTTTTCTTAACGCCTGGACAGCAGTTTATTGTGCTCAATAGCCTTAAAGCAGTCTCGTCTAGCCCTGATTGGTTAAATATGAACTTAGTGCTTTCAAGCGCATAGGCCCAAATCGCTAACCCAGCACGCAAGTGAGCCACCTCTATTGTGGCTGAACAGTCGAGCACTGAGTAGATCAGTGAAAACCTAAGGACATGCGGTGCAGATCTAGATGTTATTCCATCAAGTTCGGTATCAGGTTCGCTCTCTAGGCGCTGATATTCAGAATCCCAAAATGCTTTGGCATCATCTGAAAATCTAAATTGCTGCTGTTGCTTACCGAAATGTAACGCGCGAGCGATTTGATCTCTGAATGGCTCAAGCTGTTGATCAGTAAATGTTTCTGGAAAGGAAACCACAGCCTTACGCTGCACATAAAACCAGAGAAAACGATTCGCAAAGCCGTTCTGCTTGTTGTTCTCACTTAAGAGCTCTTGAAGCTCATGATTTGTGATGTGACCAATTATTGAAATGTGATGGCCTGTGGATTTATCTGCATTTTCTTTAGTAGGGTTCGAGAGCGGCTTTCCATCCCAAGCATCTCTTAAAATTACTGAAAGATTTGAACCAGGCCGAGACATAGCTGTAAGCGGACCAGCAAGCTCACTGGCAATAACCAACAGTCTCTTATCTATTACTGGTGAGTGATGGCTGTTTCCATCAGTTACTCTTCTAACAAGCCCTTCACCACTCTGGAGGTTAGAGTCTCTACAGTTTAGTAAGTGCTCGGCGTCTATTGGATCAAGTAACTCAGTCACATAGCTAAGTGCTGTGCCTTTTCTTGCTTTAGCGCTGCTCCCTACAATGGAAACAAACTCATTACAGTAAACCCTTGATGGACCAACTGAAAGATTAGGAGTTCGGCCAACCATATTGCCAAATGCAACTAAGCATTGAACTTGAATGGCCACTTCATCAGCTTCA
>JANOUF010000155.1:0-2522 GCA_031416685.1 Bdellovibrionales bacterium | reverse complement strand
ATCCCCGTGATATGACAAGGAGTTCAGCTATGAGTAGCCTTAGCACGTCCTACTCGCTACAGGACCACAACTATGCTAGTACTAGTATAGAGTATGCCAGTAAATGACATTAATTTTCATAGGTAATTAATGCGCTTGATTTTATATACTGGTGGGGGGTATACTTATTTCTTAAGAAGAGGAGTTTGGAAATGGCTAAACGTTTAGTGGTATCTAAGGGGTCGTCGTTACCTCATGATCACATCAAGGATCTTCCCCGATTGAAACGAATTATCGGTCAGCTCGAAGGAGTTGAGAGAATGATTCGAGAACGTCGATATTGTCCTGAGATTCTCCAGCAGCTACGTGCTGCGAACTCAGCCGTGAAAGCTCTCGAATTAGAAATTCTCAAAGGTCATATTGGGTCTTGCATTAAAGTATCTGCTCGCGACGATGAAGATGCTACTTTCGACAGAAAATTAAACGAAATTTTAAATCTTATTAGAAGTTAATGGAGAAAAAATGGAATCACACAATCATTTGCAGCAAATAAAACTGCCAGACACATCGAAGGATTTAGTTAAGGACCCCGTTTGCGGAATGATGATTGATCCGAAAACGGCAAAGGGCGGAAGTTCTGTTTTTAATAAAATCGACTACTTTTTTTGTAATCCCAAATGTAAAGCAAAATTCGATGAAGCTCCGTTAAAATACTTGGTGCCGAATTCATCTGAAAAAATGCAATCTGCAAACGTTGAATTCACATGCCCAATGCATCCCGAAGTTCGTCAAATTGGACCCGGAAGCTGTCCGATATGTGGAATGGCGCTGGAGCCCCTGACACTTTCTTTAGATCAGCCTGAAGACAATCTTGAGTACCTCATGATGCGAAAGAGATTTTGGATTTGCACGGTTTTAAGCATTCCACTGCTTTTCATCACCATGGGAGGTCGCCATTTTATTCATGAACAAGGACTTCTCAAAATGCTTCCTTGGGTGGAAGTTGCTTTAAGTACGCCCGTAGTCCTCTGGGGAGGATGGCCATTCTTCGTTCGCTTCTTTCAGTCGATTAAAAATCGAAGCCTCAATATGTTTACTCTCATTGGTCTTGGCGTGGGAGTCGCTTACATTTATAGCCTGGTTGCTATTCTCTTTCCCAATCTCTTTCCGGATTCATTCCGAGATTCTATGACCGGTGAAGCAGGGCTTTACTTTGAAGCGGCTTCAGTGATCGTGACACTCGTTCTACTGGGTCAGGTTCTCGAGCTGAAGGCCCGTGGTCAAACCAGCTCTGCAATCAAAGCGCTTTTGGGTTTAGCTCCAAAAAATGCTCGAAAAATATTGAGTGATGGTTCTGAAGTGGATGTGCCTCTTGAGGATATTCACGTCGGTGATAAATTGCGAGTCAGACCTGGTGAAAAAATACCTGTAGATGGAAGTGTTGTATCGGGTGCATCGTCCGTGGATGAGTCGATGGTTTCAGGTGAGCCAATCCCGGTAGAAAAAACAATGGGATCTAAAATTATAGGCGCCACGATCAATGGTACAGGTTCTCTTATTATAGAGGCTGAGAAGGTCGGCAAAGACACACTTCTTTCTCAAATTGTTCAAATGGTTGCTGATGCGCAAAGGTCTCGGGCGCCGATTCAGAAACTCGTGGATAAGGTTTCAACTTACTTTGTGCCGGCGGTGATTTTCTCTGCCATTGTGACGTTTGCAGTATGGGCGATCATAGGACCGGACCCCAAGCTTGCTCATGCAATGATCAATGCCGTTGCGGTTTTAATTATTGCTTGTCCTTGCGCTTTAGGCCTTGCGACACCGATGTCGATAATGGTCGCTACGGGGCGAGGGGCTACGATGGGCGTACTCTTTAGAAATGCTGAGGCCATAGAGCTCATGCGAAAAGTAGATACCTTAGTCATAGATAAAACCGGAACACTCACGTTGGGTAAACCAAAACTCGTAACGGTGAAAGTGCTGAGCGGTCTTCAAGAACAGGAATTTCTATCTTTGGCAGCAAGTTTAGAGCAGGCCAGTGAACATCCTTTGGCTCACGCCATCGTTATCGGAGCGAAAGAAAAAGGTATTTCTCTTCAGGACGTGAAAGAATTTAAATCCGTGACTGGCAAGGGCGCAACCGCCCAAGTTGGAAACCATCAAGTTGCAATAGGTAACAAAGCTCTTTTAGAGGAGCTTTCTATTCAGCTTGGCGATGCCGAGTTTCAAGCCGATGCCTTAAGAGAAGATGGTCAAACAGTTATGTACGCTGCTATTAACGGAAAATTAGCGGGTCTTCTGGGTGTTACGGACCCCATCAAAGAAAGCACAATTCCGGCGATTCAGGAACTGCGCAAAGCTGGGATCAAGGTTATCATGATGACTGGAGACAATCAAAAGACAGCACAGGCCGTCGCTAAAAAGGTAAACCTCGATGGATTTTTCGCAGATGTTCTTCCGCAGGGAAAAGCCGAGATCTTTAAAAAAATGCAAGCTGAAGGAAAATTTGTGGGAATGAATGGGGACGGCATCAATGATGCTCC
>JANOUF010000154.1:0-5643 GCA_031416685.1 Bdellovibrionales bacterium | reverse complement strand
CCGGAAGGGAACGCGTCACCAGTCATCAGGAGTCTGCATAATGGATGCTCGCCCAGTCTCAGAATCAAAAGTCGTTATGACCGAACTCGTTCTCCCTCAGCATACGAATGCGTTGGGAAGTATTTTCGGTGGCGTGGTGGTTTCGTGGATCGATATTGCGGCTGCGATCGCGGCACAAAGACACTCACGCAAACCAGTCGTTACAGCTTCGATCGATGCGATGAGCTTCGTGGCACCCGTGATGAAGGGGTGGGTTGTGAATTTGAAGGCGTCGGTAAATTACGCCGGCACAACTTCGATGGAAATTGGTGTGCGTGTGGATGCGGAGAATCCGCAAACGGGTGAAACTTTTCACACGGCTTCGGCTTACTTAACGTTTGTGGCTCTCGATTCTCGAGGGAAGCCTACGAAGATTCCACAGATTTCGGCGGTGACCGCTGATGAGAAGCGTCGGTATGAGGCCGCAAAAGTGCGGAAAGAATTCCGTCTGCAAAACAAGGTTCATAGATAATATCCCTTCTGGGATTTTGGTAAAAAAGTCGGTTTGTAGCGCACCTGTCAGAGGCGTTTACAGTCAAAATTCAGCTATTTGAGATCAGTGTGCCTGCCATTTGCATAAAGGTACTTGTTACCTTTTGGTATAGCAGCACAGCACTAAATGACTTTTTGGAGTCTCAAAATGATACGCATGTTTTTATTGGCAGCAGTACTGATGTTTGCTGGTACTTCTTTCGGGAAAACCTGGAAGACCGGCGCGATCATTCATTACTCAAATGACGGGTACGACGTCGCTAATGAAATGGCGAAGATGGATGCTCGTAAGTCGTGTTTGAAAGCTGCAAAAGAATTTTATTTTAAAGGTAAGACTTTGGCTGACTCTCCACTTTCTTCTATCGAGGGGAAAGTGCGCGTTTCAGGTAGCTTCGATCAAGCGCGCCGGAAGTATGTTTGGGATGGAAATCGCATCGTGATGCAAACGGTGCACGAGCCGCAATGGTGGGTCGTGCGAGATTGCAAAGCGGGGATCGTTCGCGGTGCGGAGTGCAAGCCTAAGGTTGCTAACGAATTGCTGTGGACTTCGGCCAAGGGCGTTCTCGACAAAGAAAATTCAGTGATGTTGGGGCCTGCAATGGACAACTTGATTGCGCATGCTCTTGCTTCGTCGAAGATGGATGTGAATTTTGTGATTCGGCGAGATGAAGCTGCTAAGGCGCATGTTGAGCGCGCACAAGTGATGTTTGAGTCATGCAAAGGCTTAAAAGGCGTGATGGTTTCTCAAGGGAAATCGAAAATCCATTCGGATGCTTTTATCAGTCAAAGACAAAACTTTATTGAGACGTCGTATACGGTGATGGGGCAGTACTCGCCGTTGTATCCGCGTAAGGGTGCTACGGCTTCGGCGGGTAAGACGAAGTAAATGTCCAATGTCTGCTCGCCGGAGTAATGGCTTAAGAAAGTTTAACCCGCATCAGACGATGAAAGTTCTCCAACCGACTAAGCTCAAAATTGCTCCGATAAAACTCCAAAACAAATAAGATTGGTACTACTGCAAGTTCTTGCTTGGTGTTGTTTTTGCTGTAGAAGATTCTCAGCAAATCCGCTGTGGCGGGCGAAAGGGATTTATGAAAATTTTAGGTTCGATAGTTGGTTCTTTATCTATGTTCGTATTTACCATTTTACTTATCGGGTCAGCTCACTGTGATTTAAATGCCTTCGATGCAGCTTCAGTTCAAATGGCTGATGCTGACGACGGTTCAAACTGTATTGAGCCAGATCCAAAAACTATAAAATGATCCTTCCGCGGCTCCAGATAAATCGCTATGTTGTAATTGTACTCATTAGTTTGGTAACCGCGGTATTCGCATCGAAGGATTGGCTTGTGACCGGGAATCTTCGCGTACATTTCCCTTTATATCTGCTTAAGAGCGGACAAGAGTTACTTAATCCATCTGATACCGCTTCTATATGGGAATATTATCTGCTCGAGAACCTTAGCTGTGGCCTAGTTCGTGATGCAAAAAGCAAAGCGATCGGTTACGAGGGGTGCTTGAGCGATCGATTTTTTCAGGCTAATGAGTCAAATTGGACGTTTCATATCCGATCTTTAAAATGGTCGGACGGATCTGACCTATCAGCAATGCAAATCAACAGATGGTTTGGTCAAATTGTACGTGAGGACCATCGCCATATTAGGTACCTTCGAGATTTAAAAGGTTATTCCTTTGACGAAGACACGCGACTTTTGTCTTTAGATTTTAATTCAAAAGTCGACGATGGAATTCTCCATGAGTTGTCTCTTGCCGACGCAGCATTAGTTCCTGATGACTTCAAAACGGTTGGCTGGAAAAAGACCGTTGGTCCCTACTTCGTAGCCAACTGGGATTCTGAAAAATCAGAGCTTCACCTAAAGCGAAACCCTTATTCGCCGCTCGGCAATGAAGGAAGCGCGAGCGATATCACTTTGTTCTATATATCTGATCCAGATGAACGGGAGAATCTCTTTTCAAAGTTTACGGCTGACCTTGTGCCAGTTTCAGTAATGGCAGACCCTAAGGTGGCCTCAGGATATCGTCAGTTGCCGGCGAAAGAGTTTGTCGGTCACCCCACTCACATTTCTTTTTTTTACTTTAACCGAAAGAATAGGGATGCGACGATCGATAAAAACCGCGCGATATTTGCTAAATTGATTCGTAGCTTTGCATCTGAGAATCAAGAGCTAATCGGAAGCTATGGATGGTCAGTTGAATCTCAAATGATTCCCGATGGATTCAAAGGAAGACTAGAGAAGGAAGCCTTGTCTTTTTCAAGTTCAGAGGGAAGTCTCCCGTCATCTTTGAGAATCGTTTTACCAACCTCATATAAAGCATTTTCTAGCTATGTTTCCAGCCTCACAGAGTACTTCCAGAAACATGGGACTGAATTAACCGTGGACTTCGCACCATCGCTGGAGCCTAAAAATAATTATTTTGCGGGGTTGTTAACATTTGTCGGCAACCAAATGGACCCGTCCGGGTCTTGGTCATTTTTAACTTCGCCCGGTGGGGGTGGCGTACTTCACGACTGGTTAGATGAAGTTCACGATGAGTATTCCGCCGCGTTTTCTGAATCCAATAGGATTCAAAAGGAGCGGGCCTTCAAGGTACTTCATGGTGCGATCCTCGCAAGGCACTTAGCTGTCCCTGTTACTATCGGTAGCCTACGATATTTCTATTCTGACAGAATCGACTTATCCGGTTGGAACAAGTTTGATTCTCGCCTTCGTCTTTACGAAATCAAATAAAATGAATATGACATCTGATCAATTGGCTTCACTAATTAGGCGAAGGAACGACCGATATAAGGAACTTCCAGGCCAGCCAACTATTGAATGGAAGCTTACTCATATACGCAGCAAGCTTATGCCATTTGTTTTTTTAAAGTGCGAGATGACCGGTTTCGAGACTTCCTCAGCCGGATATGGCGTTTCGTTCGAACCACAATTGGCAGCCACAAAAGCATTTTGCGAAGCATGGGAACGGTTATGCGTTCGCAAATTTTGTCCGGGCGTAAGCTCAGACGGGTTTGCAGCGGGCTTAAATTGCGTTGATGCTGCAAAGCGATCACGCGAGGAGAAGATTGAGCGCGCGGTGATGTTGACTGCGTGGAGAGAGCAATCTGGTTGGGAGCAGTTGAGTGTATCCGGATTGAAAACGAAATGGTTAGGATACATTTTTCGTCTAAAAGGATGGAAAACGCATTTCTATCGACTTCGATCTAACGTCGGGACGGTTCATGCATGCGTCCTTACGCATAGCCAGAAAGGTGCGATTTTCGATTGCACCTTCTCTGCATCTGAAGATGAATGGGAGGAAAAATTATTCCTTTCGACTTTGCGAACGGTTTTTTTGCCAGATGAAGAATCACTTTCTTCATTAGAGAATGAGGCTCAGCCCAGTGCACACAGACGTTTTTACCGAAATCCCACCCACCTTGAAGCATTCAAATTTCTAAAAAATAAAAATGAACCGCTTAGCAACATTGTTCTGCCTCAGCCAGAGAGATTAGAAACTACCGTCATCGTAACAGAGTCTAACTTCCCAGCAGTCTGCCGCGCAACCCACCCCACATGGCCAACGCTCACCTGGGGTAAACAATCCATTCAAGGTAAGAATCCATGGCCGCATCCGTTGGCGTAAACGCGAATCCGCAAAGAGTTTTTCGTGCGGTACTTTTCGTGTCGGCTTTTATCTTTGTCGTGAGTATTGCGGCACTAGTGGGTTTAAATCAGAGCCAGTATAAACAAATTCTTAGTTATGAGTTGTCTTTGCTTTTGCGATCTAACGGTCCGCTTCTTGTGGAGAGACGATTCCGAGAACTCACCGAGCAGGCAGGGTTTGCTGAGCAAAAGTGGAAACTTCAAATCCAGAACACTGTTGATAAAAACCAGTTCGTATCAAGCTCGCCGGACCTTCCGGCTTTACTTGTCTGCGTGAGTGAATCGTATCTTCAATACGATGTAACGCTTTGTCGTCCACAAGTTATTCCATGGAACTATCTCGGCTTAATCACTTCGCTATATATCGCAATTCTCATTCTCACTTCAGTTGCATTGTCTCGGGCTCATAACAAATTAATTAGGGCATTTAAAGAATTCTTCGATGCGGCGAGCTTGAATGCACCTGCACCATTAACATTTCAATCTGCATGGTCGTATGCTTCTGACATGGCTTCGAATTTTCGCGAGCTGCAGCTTAAATCTGCGGAGTTCGGTCGGGCAGAGGCGTTGTCTTCGATCGCGTCTCAGGTGGCGCACGACATCCGTTCGCCTGTTTCCGCCTTAAACATTGTTGCGGCTTCGCTAACTGACGTTAGCGAGGAAAAACGTCAGATGATAAAAACCGCAGCGGCTAGAATAAATAAAATTGCTGATAGTCTATTGAGTAAGCGCGTTCCTTCGGAAAGTAGCGATAGGCCTATCACAGACATAACGAAGACGGTTGCTTTGATTCTTGATGAAAAACGAATCGAGCATGAGCAATACCCGAACATCACGTTCAGTTTTGAACATGCTAGTGGGGATATCTGCGCGCAGATTGATGAGACCGATTTTGCGAGATGCCTCTCCAACATCATCAACAATTCTGTCGATGCGGTTGATAAGGAAGGCGGGAAGATTCATGTGTCGGCGAGTGAACACGGATCGCTAGTAAAAATTGTTGTTCACGATAATGGTCCCGGAATTGCGCCCGAGGTACTTCCCCGAATAGGGCAGGTAGGCGCAACGTTCGGCAAGCAAAAGCGGGGAAGCGGTTTCGGTTTGGGATTGTTTCAAGCAAAGTCGGTTGTAGAGAAATGGAAGGGCAATATTAATTTCCACTCTCAGCTTGGCGCGGGGACTTCAGTTGAAATTACTCTTCCAAAGTTGGATTGAAACTCAATATGCCCATTGAGAGACCGCATTCATTTTAGATTTCCAACTTAACTTGGACTGGTGCTTCCCGGTCCTTCGAAGCATGTCGAAACGGATTGCAAAGGGAGCGTGACACCCTCGGATGCAAAAAGGTGCGTGTCACCTTTTTGCGACGCGAGTGCGCTACCAAAGTGGGCGGCGCACCGTATGGTGGGGGAGTGCGCCAACTCAGTAGTTGGCGTATTGGGTTTCGT
>JANOUF010000153.1:0-2764 GCA_031416685.1 Bdellovibrionales bacterium | reverse complement strand
TAGAGGAACTCTTCCTGAATACGTATCAAAAATTTTTTCTACGCCTTGAAGTGGTCCTGCAACAATTCGATTCCATGCTGCAACCAAATCCCCCTTCGCCATTTTTGGCGCAAGTTCGGAGCCTAGTTGTTTAAAGAAATCGTCTTCGCAAATTTCTCCGCGCTCAAATTGATGATGGCAATTCATTGCGACCACGCGTTTCCAGATCTCACGTTGTTGCGCTGGATCCGTGACACCCAATGGTTCAAGCGATCGACGGCTGTCGATTTCAAGAATGATTCCACCTACATCTAGAAACACAATTTTGGGCTTCATTGGGATAAAATTAGCCTAGTGGATTTCGGTTTTCCAGAGGGAAGTGCGTCGGTTGCCTTATAGCTCAATAGGTTAGGCCCTGACCCTTTGACGCCCTATTGCGTATCGGATAGAACTTTCAACTCTATGATTATCGTCACCGGCGCAAACGGCTTTATTGGAAGTGTTCTCGTTTGGGAACTTAACTCGCATGGCGTGACCGACATCGTTTGCGTCGATTCAGTTTCACTTAAAGAGCGCTCCGATCTTCTTCGCAAGCGCAAGTACTCTAAATTTTTAAGTAAAAACGAGCTGTGGGCGTTTCTCGATACCGAAGAAGCTCGCAGCAAAGTGACGTGGGTTCTTCACATGGGTGCATGTAGCTCGACAACTGAACTCAATGTTGAGTTTTTACGCGAGAACAACACGCTCTATACAGAACGCCTCTGGAAGTGGTGCGTTCAGAACAAGAAAAAGTATATCTATGCAAGCAGTGGCGCTGTTTACGGCGATGGTACCCAAGGCTTTGACGATGCAACTCCACCATCGCGCTTTAAACCACTTAACCCTTACGGTGAATCAAAACTCGCGTTTGATCGCTGGGCCGTAAAACAGGTTGAAATGCCCGAATCCTGGTACGGATTACGATTCTTCAACGTCTACGGACCCAACGAATATCATAAAGGCGAAATGTCGAGCGTCGTCTTCAAGGCGTTCCACCAAATCAATACCATGAGTTCTCTAGGTCTATTCCGATCGCACAATCGTGATTACGAAGATGGAAAACAAAAGCGCGATTTCATTTATGTAAAAGATGTTACGCGCTGGATGTGGGAGTTAATGGAAAAGACTCCAACATCTGGAATTTACAACATGGGTTTCGGCCAAGCTCGAACGTGGCTTGACCTTGCGACTGCAGTTTTCGAAAACATGGATCGGCCTGTTAACATTCGCTGGCTTGATATCCCGACGGACATGCGACCACGCTACCAATACTTTACTGAGGCAAAAATGAATCGCCTGTTCGCAAAGGGATTATCTGAACCCGAGTGGCCCATTGAAAAAGGCGTAGCTGATTACGTGAAGAACCACTTAAGCCAAAAAGATCCATACCTCTAATGTTACATCCACTCACTCGCATCAACGTTGTACTCGTTCGCCCCATGTATCCGCGCAACATCGGCATGTGCGCGCGCTCAATGTCGAACATGGGTGTAAGTCGATTGGTTTTGATTTCTCCTCAATGTGATTTGGACTACGAAGCTCAGCAAGGCGCCACACACGCACAAGAAATTTTGCGGAGCGCTCGGATCTACGCCTCACTCGAAGAATTTTATGCCTCTGAAGGCGAAGGCGTTCGCATTGCTATGAGTTGCCGTGCTGGAGAACTTCGCGTGCCAGAGCGACTAGACGCCATGTTGAATGGGTCAAAAGAAACGTCTCGGTTGTTTGGAAGTAGTGACACAATTTATTTATTTTTTGGCGCTGAAGATGATGGCTTAAGCGATACCGAAATTAAAGATGCACATCATGTGTGCTCGCTTCCCACTTATGGCGATCAGATCTCAATGAATCTATCGCATGCGGTGATGCTCGCGCTTTATCTGGTGGTCTATAAGCTTGCTCCACAATCAGCCGCACCCGAAAAACTTTCGGCAAAATCAACGAAACCAAAATCAGAAGGTGCACTTCAGAAAGAGCAGCTCAAGGCCGCCCGCGCACCAAAATACTTTCCCGATGAAACAATCAAAAACTGGCTTGAGACATTAGGCTTTGATGTTCAGTCGCATCGAGTAAACGCCGCGCGTACGATTAAGCGCCTGTTGCTTGAGAACGAGCCAACCCAGGACGAGTTGCGCGTCCTAGAATCGGTAATTCAACAAACGATCCGCAAGTTAAAGTCGTAAGGAGATTGCGTTATGAGCCCAAAATTCTTTTCTGCCGTTTTGATTTACACCGAGAACGTTCAGCGTTTAGCTGCGTTCTACCGCGACGTCGCCGGGATTCCCCTTGAAGAAGAACAGCACGGCGGCTCCGCCCTTCACTATGGATGTGAAATTGGCGATCTCCATTTCGCAATCCACGGCGCGAAAACAAAGCCCGGTGTCGGCTCGATTAATTTGGCTTTCGAAGTTTTTGATTTAGAAAAGCATATGGCGGAAATGAAAGCTAAAGATGTTAAAATCATAATGGAGATACAGGACCGCGGCTTCATGAAAATCGCTACGGTCCTTGACCCCGACGGTAACACGATCGAGTTCACGCAACTATCTGAGCGCTGGATGAAGCATTTAATAGAACGTCGAGCTCAGGGCCACGACATGCTTTCTCAATGGGAAAAGAGCCAGGGTTGACGCGCAATTATGCGCCGGTTGCCAGGTAAATTTTTTTAAATCCGGCCAGTGACATAAATATCAGGTGCAAAGGCTTTTTGTTGCACCCGTTTTAATTCCAGGCGTTCATTCATCTT
>JANOUF010000152.1:0-9436 GCA_031416685.1 Bdellovibrionales bacterium | reverse complement strand
GAGGCACGATACCGACAAACTGTGGGTTCACTTCCGTACGAACGAAACTGCAATCAATTTTTTCAACCGATGCCCATGCATTCTCGAGATCGTCGATAGCGAGCTCAACGACCTTACGAACGATCGAAAGCTCAATCGGAGTAAAATCTTTACCTTCAATTTTCGTATAGGGACGATCGTCGCCGCCGAAGAATGAATCAACAAGCGCATATGCAAGCTTTGATTCAATAACTAAAAGTGCCGAACCGCGAAGCGCATTGAAACGAAGCACGCTCATGCAAGTTGGCATTGGTAGCGTGTTAATGAATTCCCCGAATTTCAAGAAGTCGGTCGACGCGTGATTGATTGCTGCGATTTTGCGAAGCGCGCTTGAAAGCGATACACGAAATGCTCGCATGAATTTTTCGTATATGACATCAAGCTGCGGAAGGCGACCACGAATAATACGATCTTGGCTGGTTAAGTCGTAGACGACAACCACACGGTCATCAACCACACCACCGGAAGTATCTCCACCACCACTGGCCGCTAACTCGCCTTCGCTTACGGCGGCTAGTAGCGCATCTACTTCACTTTGACTTAATACCTGATTCATCCGTGAGTCCTCTTAATTATAAATGAACTCTGTGAACATCACTCGCTTGATCTTCCCTTTTGTAAGGAAGCTATTCACGGTGTCGCGCACTTCTTCTTTTAGATACTCTTTACCTTCTGGCGTGGAGATCTGGCCGTAGGTCTTGCTCGAGAGGAGAATGATGATGATATCGCGCACTTGCGGTTTGCGTTTCTCGATCTCACTCGCCACTTGATTGCCCTCAAGCTCAAGTTCCATGTTCACTTTCAAAAGTTTGCGACCGCGGCTGCCTGAAAGATTCACAAGGAAAGTTTCCAGTGGAACTGTTTGTCCTACAAACTCATCCGCTTTCTTCTTATCAACAGCTTGTTCGTCTCTCTCGCCTTTTACGACCTGTTCAATCGTTGGTTTATTCGCCTCTTTTTGTTTAGCGACATAAAACATCCAACTAAAACCGGCGAAGCCGAGCGTATTCAATATAATGATGGCGTAAAGAAGTGCTGGCTTACCGCCACTTTTCTTATCTTCTACTGCAACTTCTTTTGCCGCCGTGTTCTCTTCAGCCACTTGGGCCTCCTTGGCCTAGACTTCAACGAAATAAAAACTGATCCCACAGGTAAAGCTTGAGCAACAAAGGTGCCAGCTAGACGTTGGGTGAACTCATGCACCACGAATGTGTTTTATCGAATTTGGCCTTAGGAATTAGGCAAGAATGACCACGGTCCCATGACAATTGACATCGCTCTTTTGACACGACCACAGACGAGTCGAGCTTAAGTAACCGAAAAAATAGTGAGATGACTCCCTAGAGGGGGCTCCGAACCGCGCATTGTCGATACCGACGAAGTCGCTGTATCGACGAGTGGAGACGGATGCGAGAACGACGCGCGTGTTCGGCTGAACGGCATGGATGCGAAGTGTACCCCTTTGGAGGGGGTTCGACATTCCCCCAATGCTCTCGAGAGAAAGGCATTTTCCTCTCTAAAATGTGCCTGATGGTTCAGCAGAATCCCAAAGTGAGACATGGAGAATAGATAGACGGATGCTCGCATGCTAAACAGGCTTTCCCTGTGATTCCTCAAGCAGTTTGACTAGATATGGCCTTGACCTTGCTGAGACATATAGGGTGCACTTGAAGAGTGCTACGGGGGAATTTTGGGTCGCTCAATTTGGCTTGTCGTTCTAGCCGCAATTTTTTTTAGTAGTTTGTCAGCGCGCGCGGATCAATACTCACGTTTGATTCCGCCCGGCAGTTTGCTTTTAGCGCAGAGCGAAGCAGATGACGCATACGACCCTTTTTCCGACTATTCTGAATTCGAAGAAGGCAGCGATGAGGAAGAAGACATCAACTTCTTCCGAAACGGTCGTTTATTCACAATGGGTTTCTTGATTGGCTATCGCGCGTGGACGGGAAATCTCGGAACCATTTACACAAGCGATCCAAATTTCGGTCTTTATCTCTCGTACTTCTTCAATCTTCGTTTCGCACTTCAAGTTGGATTCCTAACAGGAAGCCATGCGCTCACCGCTCGCAACAGCACTTCAAATGTTGTCGGAAATGCTTCGATCACCGATCTCTCGGTGAACATGAAATACTATCTCAACACGCAAAACGTGACTCGTGGACTTGCGGATCTCAATCCGTATTTACTTGCGGGTTTTTCTCAGTATCTTCGCTCGACGTCGTATGAATATGCGCCGGATGAAGTTGCAAAGGATTCTGCTTTTGGCTTCAACGTCGGCGGCGGTATTGAACTTCCGATGATGAGAAACAAAATGTATTTCGGAGTTGAAGGCGCCTATCACTTAATAAATTTCGCCGACGAAAATAAATTTATTCGAGACGACGTGAGCAATGCTCCGATTGTAAAGCCAGCGGGCGACAGCTGGACAGCGATTGGCATTATCGGCGTCAATTTTTAAGACGTTAGCTTCTAACCGAATATCCAAACTAGCCGAAAATCCAAACTAAGAACGCAATGACTATCACGGCGGGCGCAACCCATGACGTGATGAATATCCAATGCCCGTAGAGTTTGATCGTGGTGAGCGAGTCGTCGTTAACGAACTCGGCTTTTTTTAATTCACGGCGGAGTCTGAACGAAACAGCTATCGTAAATCCCAGTGCAATGAGCGGAAGTAATCCGTTGATCAACACAGCATCGATTAATTCAAGAAGGCCCTGCCCGTTGTACGAAACGTTTTTAAATACAGAAGTTGAAAGTGCTGGAACGAGTGCAACTAGGAATGCAACTGCACCACTCATCCAAGCAGCACCTTGGCGCGAGAGAAGCTTATCATCCATCCAGTTCGACACGATCGATTCAAGCAGCCCAATGCTAGCACCAAGGGATGCAAGATAAAGGCACAAGAAAAACGCGACACCGTAGACATAGCCCCCGTCGGAAGCTTGCAACAACCGAGGTAAGCTTCGAAACAAAACTTCGGGGCCTGAGGGGCTAAACGCTGCGCCAAGTGCCATCGGAAAAATCAAAAGACCTGCAAAGAGTGAAATGAGAGTATCCATCGTCGTAACTCGAAAGCCCGCCGATGGAATGTGAGTGTTCTCATTTAAATAACTTCCAAACGTGATCATCGTGCCGAAGCCGATACTCAACGTGAAGAACACATGCCCGAGCGCATGAATCATCGATGAAGAAGTTAGCTTTGAGAAATCCGGATAAAAAAGAAAGCGCATCGCTTCCGTCGAAGTCGGAAGACTCATCGATTTTAAAACAAGCAAAAGCAATAAGCCCACGAAGATCGGCATGACATTGCCAACCCATTTTTCGATACCTTCTTGAACACCACGAACAACGACGATGATCGTGACAAGTAAATGCACGCTGGTGAGGGCAACTTGCAAGAGACCATTCTCTCGCAAAGCAGAAAGCGCAGTATCAGCGTCGAAGCCGTTACTCATCACCGGCGCAAACAAGAACTGCATCAGAAAATGCAAAACCCAACCACTGATGACAGCATAGTAGGCAAGAACAAGCATCGCAGCGAATACAGCTGCCCGACCAAACAACACCCAAGTGTGGTTTGGCCAATGGCGCTTGCCTTTCCATTCGACTGCGTGATCACCAAGCTTTGTGTCGTAGGCGATACACTTCATTGCGCCAATCGCGGATTTGCGAGTGAGTTTGCCGAGCATGAGTTCACCAATGAGCAGAGGCAAACCGATTAAGAGAGCAAACAAAGTATAGAGGAGAACGAACGCGCCACCGCCATTTTCAGCAGTGACATAGGGAAATCGCCACAGGTTTCCTAAACCGAACGCTGAGCCGATTGCCGCGAGATAAAAGCCAAAGCGTGTGCCCCACAGGCTTCGCTTTTTGCTCATTCGCGTACCGACTTTCGACTCTTCATAATGAAGATCCGAATTGGCACACCCCTCAAGCCGAAACGCTCTTGAATCCGCTTCGCGAGGAATCGTCGATACGATGGTGTTACACCATCAGGGTGATTCGCAAACGCGATGAACGCGGGAGGCACTTGTTGCGTCTGTGTGAGGTAGTAAAACTTTACGTTTTGCGTTCCCCACACAGGAGAAGGCGCTTGGCGGATCGCACTCATAAAGAAGTCATTCAAATCTGATGTCGAAATATCGATATTCAGCTTGCGCTCAACATCACTCATCGTCTCAAAAAGTTCGTTAATACCTTTGCCGGTTTTTGCCGAGATAAACGAAATCAAAATATCTTCAAAGAAATGTAACTCGTCAGTCGCTTTATCGCGGAACCATTGCCGGAAATCTGCAATTTCTTTTTCAGAGACGTCGATCTTGTTCGCTACCAGAATCACGGCTTTGTGCAGACGTAGAATTTCTTCGAGGATCTTTGCATCTTGAGTTGTTGGGCCCATCGAGCCGTCGACCATCAAAAGCACGAGATCACAACGGCGAATGGCATCACGAGATTTAAACGCAGCGATAATTTCGACGTCTTCTTCGCGCTTCTCTTTTTTACGAAGTCCCGCAGTGTCGATTAAGATGTACTTCTTCCCGTTCCACTGAAGTTCTGTATCAACTGCATCAACTGTTGTTCCCGCGATATCCGAAACCATCTGACGGTTTTCACCGAGCAAGCGGTTGACGAGAGAGCTTTTGCCGACGTTTGGTTTTCCAACGATAGCAATCGTTAAGCCCTCGCGAAGTGTGTTGTCACTCTCGGCGATATGAGACGTGATCCACTCACTCAATTCTGCGATGCCGTAACGTCGCTCAAATGAGGCTGCAATAACGTCAACACCGAACTCATAGAATTCAGCCGCCGCCGTATCGATGTTGGTAATGCTATCGATTTTATTCGCCACAAGTACATACGGCTTACCTGTTTCAATCGCGATACGAATGATGTCGCGATCTTCAGGCACCAGCCCTACGCGACCATCCATCACACAAATCAGAAGGTCGACTGACTTTAAGAACTCAACAACCTGCTCGCGAATGAGCACTGAATACGTATCGGTAGCCTCAGTGAGACCACCAGTATCGATGACGTCAAACTTCTTGCCCCAGATTTCGGCTGGCTCAATGAGAATGTCTCGAGTCACACCTGGCTGATCTTTGACGACCGCTTTTCGTGACTCCGTCAAAATATTGTAGAGTGTCGATTTTCCGACGTTAGGTCTGCCAATGATCGCAACACGCGAGTGCGTGCGACCACGTCCAATTAAAACTCCGCCTCGTGAACTACTCTCGGATGACATAGCCGAGCTCCTCCATCAGGCGTTTGTTCTTAAACCAGTTTGGCCGCACGATTACGTGAAGCTCTAGATGCACCTGCCGACCAACAAACGCTTCGATCGCAGCGCGAGACTCAATGCCAATTTTTTTCAGCATCGCGCCTTTAGAGCCGATCACTATGCCTTTGTGGTTGTCACGTTCCACCAAAATTTCAGCTTCAATACGAGGGACTTTAAGATCTTCCTTGAAGGTCGTAATTCGAATCGCAAGACCGTAGGGAATTTCTTTTTGCAAATTTAGAAAACAAGCTTCGCGAATCGATTCGCCAGCCATTTGGCGCATCGTCTGGGTCGTGTAGATATCGTCGTCGAAGAGAGGTTTCTCTGATAGCGGTAATAACGGCTCAACAATTTTTAGGACTTCGTCCTTGGCTTCTTCAGGTCGGTTCAAAACAGTGATTGAGAAGAACGGGATCTTCTCATCGAGCAAAAGTTTAAAGAAGCGAGGCGTCTGCGTTCCTTTTAGAAGATCCGCCTTCGTAATGACAGCGACGAAAGGCTTTCCTTCTTTTTGAATGAGCTCAATTAAATGTTTTGCCGACCCTTCAGTCGCATCCGCGGGCAAAAGCGCCAAAATGACGTCTGCGTTTTGCACGACCTTCGTGAACTCTTCTTGAAGAAATGCATTTAGGCCCGAAGTGCTACGAAGCATACCCGGTGAATCGACAAATACGAGTTGGCTTGAGTTTGTAGTTAGAATGCCGGTAACACGCTGACGAGTCGTCTGCGGCTTCTCCGTGACAATTGAAACCTTCTCACCAACGAGGAGATTCATCAGCGTACTCTTCCCCGCATTTGGCTCGCCGATTAATGCAACAAATCCTGCTCGGAACTGGTTTGTTTTTGGGTTTGTTTTTTCGCTCATGCTTCTGGCTCCTGTACTGTATCGATTGCACCAAGAGCGACGCGAGCGGCATCCTGCTCGGCAGCTTTTTTGCTACGACCTAAACCTTTTGCTTCAATTTTATTTCCAACATGCACTGAAACCGTAAACACCTTCTCGTGATCCGGTCCGGCTTCACCCTCGAGCGTATAAGTCGGAGTGAGGCGATACTTCTCTTGCGCAAGCTCTTGTAATCGCGTTTTGAAATCGCGAGCAAACGGACTTTCACCTTCGTTGAAACCTTCAACGTAATTAGAGAAGAGATGCTTTACGACATCTTGTGCAGCTTTGTATCCGCCATCTTTGAAAACAGCGCCGAGAATAGCCTCCAACGCTGAAGCGAGAAGGCGTGGCTTCTGCAATCCGCCTGTCTGACGTTCGCCTTTGCCAAGCATCAGCGATTCATCGAGTCCCATATTGCGAGCAATTTCTGCAAGGGCTTCTTCGTTAACGAGACTTGCGCGTTTTTTCGAAAGTGGACCCTCTTGATCCTCTGGAAATGTCTCCATCAAAAGATCGCTTAAAGCCAAATCCAAAACCGCATCGCCGAGGAATTCAAGCCGCTCGTTATCTGCTAAAGCAACTGTTGGCTGTTCGTTTCTAAAACTTTTATGAGTGAGCGCATGCGTGAGAATATCTTCGCTCTGAAATGTATAGCCAAGTTTTTCAGATAATTTTTCAGATAGAGTCGTGACTTGTGGATCCATCAGTTAAGACCCCCCACAACGCTGTCTAATGCGCGTCTTACGACACGACCAATAAGCACGCCGTCCATGCGGCTTGCATCTGAATGGTCGTAGCCTGTGATTTCGACTTTCACTTCTTGGCCACTCAGTTCTGGAGACGGATTCTGAAATTGCACTGGCCAGTAATCGCGAGACAGACCAGAGACGCCAGTCTTTAAAACAAGAACGTCTTTGTGAGTTCCGATTTGAGCTAGCCCAGCTCGAGCGAAGCGCTCTGAACTCAGTTCGCGAAGTCTTGCTGCGCGAGCAGCACGCATTGATTTGGGAACTGATAGTTCCTGCATAAGTGCCGCTGCCTTTGTGCCCGGTCGTTCGCTATATGGGAAAACATGAATGCGGGTCCACGGAAGTGATTCAAGGCAAGTAAACGTATCTTCGAACGCTGCCTCTGTTTCGCCAGGGAATCCTGTGATGACATCCATTCCAACAAACGCATGCGGCAAACGATCGTGAATCATGCGAAGTGATGTTGAAACATCATCTTGTGTGTAGCGACGTTTCATTCCACCCAACACCGACGTATTGGCCGATTGAATGCTCATATGGAAGTGTGCGCACATGCGGGGATCCTGATAGAAATCCATGATCTCGCTCGTGAGCTCACCTGGCTCGAGCGAGCTTAAGCGAATGCGAGGAATATCGGTTTCCTTAAGAACGGTTTCAATTAGCGCAGCGAGATGCTGTTTTCCCGAAGGGCGTGATTCATCTTCGTAATCTGCGATGTGTACACCCGTAAGAACAACTTCACTCGCGCCTTGCGTTTGCAATTCACGAAGACGTTTGACGAGTTCATTCATTGGAATGGACCGACTCTTGCCACGAGCGTACGGAATCACGCAGTAGCTGCAAAAACTATTGCAGCCATCTTGGATTTTCAAAAACGTACGCGTGTGATCGTTTTCAATTCCGCCGCCCGCTTCAAGATCATCTTTTTTAAAAATGTTCGAGCGGAACACGCGATCTTTTAGTTCACCTTTAAAAAACTGATCAAGAATTCGCTCTAACTCGCCTTTGTGCGAATTCGCAACGACCAGATCAACTCCCGGAACGTGATCAAGTGTTGCGCCATCAACTTGTGCGGCACAACCCGTGAGAACGATAGTTGCGAGCGGCTCGCGTGAACGAATTCGGCGCGCATCTTTTATGGCTTGTTTCGTTGCTTCCGCAGTAACAGCGCATGTATTGAGAATGTGGACTCGCGGGGCACTAGCATTTGCAAAACCGGCTCGAGTCAGGCGCTGTTGCAACAGCCCCGAGTCGTACGTGTTCACCTTGCAACCATAAGTGTGTACTGCGAACGTGTAACTCAAACGATCCATCCCCCGCCGACGAGCTGCATTTCCGGGACGGCTGCATTCATGTTGTGCTCGCGATACATCACGGCTGCTTGACCAGGTGTCAAAGCGCGAACCGGTTCCTCGAATTCAACTCGCACTTCACCGCCATCAAGTTTACGGATTGTCGCCCATGAACCTTTGTGCGCGTAGCGAACTTTTACTTTTAAGCGCTCACCGTCTTTTACGGAATCGAGCCATTGTGATTTCACAACGCGAGCGGCTTCAGAGAAAAGATATTTCTCGTCCCCGACCCACACGGTGCTTGTCTTAGCGTCGATTTTTAAAACGTAAACAGGCTCACCTGTGGCAATGCCTAAACCTTTACGCTGACCATAAGTGAAATGATGAATGCCATCGTGTTTGGCTAAAACTTCGCCGGATGGATGGAGCTTTACTTCACCACCTCTGAACAGATCTTTCGCAACTTGGCCTTCAATGAATTTGTCGTAGCCTTTGTTGCCGACAAAACAAATTCCAGTCGAATCTTTTTTGCGAGCATTGACCAACCCTTGTTGTTCACCAAGCTTTCGCACTTCTTCTTTTTTCATGTGACCAATCGGGAACATCAAACGAGGAACAAGCTCTGGATCGATCGTAAACAAGAAATACGTTTGGTCTTTCCAATCATCCGTCGATGTTACGATCTTTGCTTGTCCATCGACCGTTTCGATTTTTGCGTAGTGACCAGTTGCGAGATAGTCACAGTTTAATTCTTGCATCTTGCGAACGAGGTGATCGAACTTCAAATACGTATTGCAGTTTACGCATGGAAGCGGCGTTTTACCTTCGAGATAATCGCTGATGAATGGATCAATAACGAACGCTTGGAACTTTGCTTCGCAGTTTGCAACGTAGAACGGAAAATCAAAACGATCGGCAACTGCGCGAGCGTCATCGACGTCAACACTTGAGCAGCAAGTTCCATTCCCTTCATCGATATCGCACGATGTGTAATCCCAAACTTGCATTGTCATGCCGATAACTTCGTAGCCTTGTTGCACCAAAAGTGCAGCCGCGACTGAGCTATCCACTCCGCCACTCATTGCAACTAACACGCGTTTGCGACGACCATCGGGATGAAGAGCATTAGTTTGATCCATGCGCGACCCCCGCTACTGTTGTTGTTGGCGTGGTCGCTGACGGAAAT
>JANOUF010000151.1:0-4106 GCA_031416685.1 Bdellovibrionales bacterium | reverse complement strand
TTTTCTAAGCAACGAAGAGGAAGCTCTTTATCTGCGGCTTTCCGAATATCCTCGCGACCAATTGTATAAACGCGAAGTGCGTTTGTCTTTCCCCGTTCAAGAACTGGTACGCCCAACGTGAGAATGACTTTATCTCCGGTTTTAACGAGCCCGTAGCGCAAAAGCATTTCCTCGATTTGCGCCATAGCATCGTCGGAGGAAATGTATTCTTCGATTTTTAAAGTATGAATTCCCCAAATGAGCTCGAGGCGATTCAAGGTTGGAAGAATGTGCGTGCAAGCAATGATTCGTGCTTTTGGTCTAAAGCTAGAGATGATCGAAGCCGTTCGACCCGAAGTCGTTAAGCAAACGATCGCAGACGCATTTAATTTCAGTGCAGACAAACAAGCGCTCGCACCAATGGACTCAGCGACACTGAAGAACTCTGCGTCGAGTGTCATGTTGTAAAAGTAAGTCCCCGTGCGTTCCACTTCGCTGATAATTTCGTGCATCGTACGGATACACTTAAACGGATACTTACCACTCGCTGATTCCGCTGAGAGCATGAGGGCATCTGAGCCATCAAGGACTGCATTCGCAATGTCGGTGATTTCAGCGCGAGTTGGCCGAGGGTTTTCGACCATCGAGTCCAGCATCTGAGTTGCCGTGATTACAGGCCGCCCAATCTTGTTACAGATATGGACGATTTGTTTTTGAATTCCAGGAAGAACTGTTTGTCCTACTTCAACCGCTAAGTCGCCGCGTGCAACCATGACCGCATCGCTTAGTCGAACAATCTCTTCTAAGTTATCGATCGCCTCAAGCATTTCGATTTTAGCAATGATTCGTGTGCTGGGGGCTTTTTGATTAATCAGTTCGCGTAAACGTCGTATGTCTTCACCGCGACGAACGAAACTGAGCGCAATGTAATCAACTTCATTTTGTAAGCCGAACTCCAGATCTTTGAGATCTTTCGTTGTTAAACAGTCGACAGGTAAAAATGCGCCCGGGACGTTCATGCCTTTGCGATCTTTTAGCGTGCCGCCGTACTCGACAACAGCTATGATCTCTTCGCCAACGATATCCTCAACGCGAAGCTCGAGTAGACCGTCGTCTAAAAGAATCTTCATTCCTTTACGCACTGATGTTGGAAGTGCTGTGAAATCCGTAGGTATTAAACCTGGTTTTCCTAAAATTTTCTTAGTGGTGATCGTAACTGTTTCGCCTTCAGCGAGTTCGATTGAGCCGCCTTCGAAGCGATCCACACGAATCTTTGGACCCTGTAAGTCTTGAAGTATCGTTACTGGCGCACGAAGCTCCTGAGAAAGCTCTCGGAGGTCACGAATAACTTGAAGATGATCTTCGTGTGTTCCGTGGCTGAAATTTAATCGCGCCACGTTCATACCTGAGAGCAAACATTTACGAAGATTTTCGCGAGAACGCGTAGCGGGTCCAATCGTCGCAACGATTTTCGTACGGCGGTCTGCGAGCATCATTTAGGAAGCCTCCGGTAACGGATGTTAGGAGGCTAAGATTGCCGAGTTTTAAGCATATTCGCAAGCGTTTCCTGGTGCTTACGCTTGAGATCGTCGAGTTCACGACGATGCTGATCTTCATTCTTTGCAAGTCGATGAGACAGTTGCGCGTTTTGAGTTTCAATTTCTGCGTGAGACTTCTTGTCTTTTTCAGCAATGATGCGCTCGTACTGCTTAGATTGATCTTTCAAGTCTCGATTATGCTTATCATCAAGCGACGCCAACTGCTGCTCGTACTTGAGTGCTACGTTATTGAGCTTTTCAGTCCACTTTTGCTCAGACTCACGGCCCTCAGTGTTGAAGTGAGAAAAGATTTTGTTCTTCTCATCCTGATTACGCATGCGGATATCGCGAAGCGCACCGTCGAAGTTCTCGCGCATTCCTTGAGTCGCTTCTTCAAAATATTTGCGTTGCTTGTCCTGCTCCAGCTGACTGAAGTTCTTTAGCTTTTGAACGCGGCTCTCGTTAGAGGTATTCGCGATCTGTGTCTTAGTCAGGAAATCTTCCTCAGTTTGAGAAAACCGCTCTTCGTGACGGACTTTGTCCATCGATATCTTCTCTTGGAAGAACTTGTTTTGATCGTACATATGAGCGTTGTTTTTCTTAGTCAGATTCGTCATCTCCTCGGCCGTCTTCTCATTGCTGGCATTGAGAAGATCGCGTCTCTGACGCTCGTAGTCTTCAATGTTTCGACCAAACGCGCCCTTGAGATTGTTCATCTGATTTTTATGCTGGGATTCGAGCTTTACTCTGTCGCGATGACGGCTGATCTCAAGATCATGATTCTCTTGTTCAAGCACAGTCATTTTCTTCCCTAAGCGACCCTCAACAACATCGGCCATCGAGCCACGAGCCGCTTCGGTTGCTTGCTTTTCTTTTTCAATCGCTTTGCGATAACGATCGGCGTTTTGATCTAGACCGGATTTAAATGAATCGCGCGTGATTTCTTCACGCTCGCTGTCGTCTTTCATGTGGTTTCGCGCAGCACTCTCGTAAGAATTCGAAAGGCGTTCGATTTGTCGCTCTTGATTCTTTTTCATGTTTTCAATCGTTCCGTCTTTGCCTTTACGAAGTTGATCGTAAGACATCTGGGCATGTCCCTGACGGCGATTCCGTTCTTCAATGAGAGCGTTCACTTCTTTCTGATGCGACTTGCTCATACGTTCTTTTTGACCGCCGATGGCTTCTTGTTGTGCCTCGCGCGACTGATCCGCATACTCCTGCATGTTGCGATCGCGAACCTGCATTTGCTCAACGTAATTAGTGCTAAGAGTTTCTTTTTGAGTGTTGCCCGCTTTTTCCGTGCGTTCGAGTTCGGCTTTTAGGGTTTGCTCGATAACGTTACTTCGCTGTTCGTTCTCTGCAGCTGCACGCTTGATTTGCTCAGTGTGCAGCTTGCGCATTTCAGCCATTTCGCGCTGATATTCCATATCTCGACGAGTGAGCGCTTCGGATGTTTTATCTTTAAGAGTTGATAGCTGTTCTTCATGCGCTTTTCTGATCGCATCGATTTCAGCTTGGTGGGCTTCGTTTATCCCATTAACTTCTGCAGAATGTTTTTTTGCTTTTTTTGAATCGCGAGTTTGATATTCATCGCGTGTACGATTGTCTTCATTTTTCTTCCCTGAAACTGACGACATCCCCACTCCTTTTAAATGCACGGCAACTAAAGTTGCCTCTCACTGAGCAAAGTCCACTTAACACTTTTATCTTAACATACAGGGGTTTAAGGGCATCTAGTGGGCGCAGGTGCCGCAAGAAATCACGGCTTCAGTCGAGCAGGTGTTTCCGACGGTAAAGTGAGCGTAATTCCTTGGAGCGCGCTTCTTCCTGGGCCTTAGCCTGGGCGCGCTTTGAATGCTCTTCATCGATTACTTTTAAACGGCGATCAGCCAACTGTTTGTGATAATCGGCAACACTTGCGAGCTGGCGCGACCAACGTGAATGGAAACTTTTTACATCGAGTTCGAACTGCGTTTTACTTCCGGAATAGAGTCTTGCCCAGCGAAGCAGGTGATCTTCGAATGCAATTGCTTTCGGGACACCGCTTGTCGATTCCCCATTGCGAGCAATCCCGCCGATCCAATTTTCTTCACCTTCATCTAACCGAATGACTGTTTTCTTATCTTTTCCAGTGAGCGTGACGCTTCCTTCAACTGATGACACTAGCATCTTATCGACGTCGGTCCTCACCCAAAATTCGCCAGCTGAATTCGCGTCGCCGAAAGTTGTGCTAATTTTTGTATCGGCCTTACTCTTAATCCATAGTGTACCGGTAATTAATTTTACTTCCGTGGACGTGACGCGAACAACGGTTGTGTTTGCATCAAGGATAATGTCTGCACCCGGCAGCGTGAGTGAGTACTTACCGAACTCTGGCGTTTTGATAGCGCAGATATCCGAAGATTTTAGGCAATCGTTTGGCTGTTGAACCGGTACTTTAACCGCTGGGAGTGATATTCGCGCAGCAATCACCTTCACTTCGACAGTAAAAACCAGAAGAAAGATAAGTACGCGCCAAACCATGGC
The DNA here is from genome assembly GCA_031416685.1 of Bdellovibrionales bacterium. Lineage (GTDB taxonomy): Bacteria > Bdellovibrionota > Bdellovibrionia > Bdellovibrionales > JAMPXM01 > JANOUF01. The sequence goes on along the minus strand of JANOUF010000151.1, from coordinate 63 downwards.
TACAACTCAACCGATTTAAGACTTGTGTTCGCCTGGGTGACCAACTGGCGGTCTTTGTAACTG
>JANOUF010000150.1:0-8458 GCA_031416685.1 Bdellovibrionales bacterium | reverse complement strand
AGCGAAGCCGTCGAGTTTGCGAACCAACTGTGCTTCTTCGAATTGGTTACCTTTTTTAAATGCGGTGAAGCCGCTCTCGACTTGAAAATCGAGGACCGAGTCTGGATGGAGTTGGTTATGTTTTTCAATGAGTTCACTCATCATCAGGTGAAATTGAGCATGGCGACTCAGATAGGACTTGTCCTTGAATAACCCCATTGCCTGTGGCAACGAAAGTTTGATTGAAAAAAGCGAGTCTGCATTTTTATTGATGACATAAACCGATCGAGAGGATGTCAGTCGAGCCGTAAACTCACCTGATCTGCGAGGGAAAGACATTTGCGCCGCTTCGAGCGCCTTTTCGATCGCCGATTTTTCGTTTAGCGGATGAATGAACGACCGAACCATTTCTATTCCGTCTTTGTTGAAACGAATTGCGGCTAACTCAGGATTTTTGTGAAACGAATTCTCTTTTATCGTCACGTCGCCAAGCTTTTCTAAAACTCGGACTGGAACCTCAACGAATTCAATCGGGAACTCGAGCTTTATGATTGATTGCAGCTCTTTTTTGCTCTTACGTTTAGCTTGATTGCGAGCCTCTTCAAACGTGACACCAGTTGTTCGCGATAGGACGGCTGCTGCCATACGCTGCAAACTGTATGAATCGAGGCCTGGATTAAAATCGATTTCAAGATCTAATGCGCGAGTGACGTTAGCCGGAAACTCGTGAGTATCCGCGTTGGCAGCGGGACGTCCCTCTGAAGACGTCAGAAAAATCAATGCCACCACTGCTAAGTGCAAGATCGCCCAAGTACGGTGTGCACTTGACCATTTCTTCGACGCAATTATGGCCCTATTTTCGTTGGCATTTCGTGCCTTTTCCATTCTCATTTAGATTGCAACGGCCGGGCCGAAGTGCCTGAGGCTGGTGATCATTTGGCCATAGGCGCCATTTACTGAAAGCCTATGCCCGTTTGGCGGTTCTATGTTAGCGTGATCACGAATGAAACGAAGAAGTCGAGGCAGCCGCGATAATCAACGCGGGGGCCGCAAAAAAAATGAAAAAGAAGTTCGAAACGCCCGTGGACTAAAAGATGTTCTCGGCGGTCGCACCAACACGAACCCTCAAGGTGCGAGTGAGCTCACGGATTTTTTAAGCGAGCGTAAAAAAAGTCGCGGGCCTGCTGAGCGACAAGCGCCAGCCGTCGTTCGGCGCAATGATCACGCTTCACCAAAACCTCAAGACGAAGCAACTGAGAGCCGTGCAACGCCAAAAGGTGTTTCAAATAATATTTCAAGCAATACTACTGACAAGCCAGTTTACTTCTGGACCGTAGATGGCCCAATGGTTCGACCGGCAGGTGGTGGACCAGCGCGACCAGATACAAGAGGCAAGGCTGAACAGCCGCGTGGCTTCGATAAGCAAAATCGTAATGAACCTCCTCCGCGTTTTCACCGCGAGTATCGGGAAGAGGAAGAAGAACTCGAATCGGAAGAAGAAGAGGTTGAAGCAGAAGCTGAAGAACCAGCTCGTGCTCCTTCGGTCTATAACCGTTCTTCGCAAGTTCAGAATATGTTTCGCACTCCAGAACGTTTGCGCTCGCCGGTTGAAACGCCTGCAAAAAAATTCAAACAAGCCACTCCTGAACTCGAAGGTAAATTTGAAGACGGCGCTGACGAGGAGTCTCGCAAGACTCGCCAGGGTAAAGCCGGCAATCGTCACAAAAATAAAAAGCCTGGCAAGAAGGGTCGTCGCGACCGCATTGAAGACAAACCTCAGCAGCCGATCTATTTCGATGATCGTCGTTCAGGTAAAGATCGCAGAGACGTTCGCACCCCAGAAAAAGCATTCGACGGCGGCCAAATTGAAGGTGTCGTAAAACGACATCCCGATGGTTTCGGATTTGTTATTCCAGATAATAAAGAAATTCCCGACGTCTACGTTCCGCGCAACTATATGAGCGGAGTGATGACCAACGATCGAGTGCGCGTGGAAGTTTACTCTTCTCGCCATGCTGACCGTGTGTTCGGAGAGATTAAAGAAGTTATCAAGCATTCGAATGCGCGTGTTGTAGGCGCCTATCTTCCCGTTGATCAGAAATACGGAATGATCTTAGGCGAGGGCAAAGGTTGGGGTTGCGATCTTCGGATTGCGTCTCGCGATAGCATGAGCGCTCAAGAGGGTGACATCGTTGCGGTCGAAGTCCTTTCTTATCCTTCAGATCACACAGAATTCACCGGCCGAGTTATAGAAATTATTGGAGACCTTGAAGAGCCACTCAACGACGTCAAGAGAGTTATCTTCGGTTCTGGAATTCCAAATGAATTTTCTGCTGAAGCGATTCGCGACGCTAGAAAATATGGGAAGACCGTTACTGAGAAAGAGATTAAGGGCCGCGCCGATCTTCGCGCGATGCCTCTCATTACAATCGATGGCGCTACAGCACGAGATTTCGACGATGCGATTTACGTTGAGCAAGATCAAGACGGGTTTAAGTTATGGGTTGCGATCGCTGACGTTAGTCACTACGTAAAGCCCGGCACAAAACTCGATGAAGAAGCTTACGAGCGTGGTACGTCGACATATTTCCCAAATTATGTTGTGCCGATGTTGCCAGAAGAACTCTCAAACGAACTTTGCTCGCTCAATCCAAATGTTGATCGACTATGCTTTGTTTGCGAGATGGACATCGACTTTCAAGGGCACATCTCGAGCTCTGAGTTTTACGAAGGCGTAATGCGCTCGCAAGCTCGAGTGACGTACGGTGAAGCGCAAGAAGTGATCGATGGCCACATTCCCCCGAAACTCAAGCAGGTTGCGCCACATATTCGCGATGCTGCGGACCTCGCAAAAATTTTAATGGCAAAACGTTTCCGCGAGGGATCACTCGATCTAGAAATTCCAGAAACTCAAGTTGTGGTAAACGAAGCAGGGCAGTCGGTCGATATTATCAAATCGTCGCGGTTGTTTGCGCATCGGTTAATCGAAGAGATGATGCTTGCTGCGAACATCAGCACGGCACGTTTCATTGATGAGCACAACATCCCGGGCATTTATCGGATTCACGAAGAACCGTTTGATGACAACATTAAAACCCTTCAGCGTTTCTTGTTTAACTTCGGCGCACAAAAGTCGATGACCGGCGGAAAGCTTCAAAAGAAAATCACCCGCGCTCTTCAAGCATTCGAAGGGAAGCCAGAAGCGCAGGTTCTCAATATCCTTACGTTGCGCTCGATGCAGCAGGCGAAGTACAGCTCGCATAACGTTGGCCACTTCGGCTTAGGATTTTCTCATTACTCACATTTTACGTCGCCAATTCGGCGCTATCCAGATTTAATTGCACATCGATTGATTAAGTCGATCATCTACCCAGCCTATAGCTCGTACCAGATGGAAGAAGGCGATCTCGAAAGTGCGGCAACTATGTTGTCGGCTTGCGAGCAGCGATCTGTAAAGGCCGAGCGCCAAGTGATTGCAATCAAGAAGGCACGATTCATAAAGCAATTTGAGGGCGAGGAGTTCGAAGGCCTCATCAGTAGTGTCACGAAGTTCGGAGTTTTTGTTTTGCTTCGTGCGTACGATGTTGATGGCCTAGTGAAAATTGAAGACTTAGGCGACGATCGGTTCATATTCGACGAAGAAAATTTACGCTTGTTCGGCAAACGCTCTGGGATGTCCTATTCCATCGGCGATGTCGTGCAGGTGCTGGTTGCTTCCGTTGATACCGAAGCTGGTCGAATCGGCTTTCAATTAGCAGGTAGTGAGGAGATCGGTGCACCTACTCGGGACGCCAAGAAAAATCGGAAGAACGTTCAAAAACGCGGCAAGACTAAGAACCATAGTCGGGGTGTTCGCAAAGAACGGATTTCAAAACGTCGCTGAAAGACTTAAGCTCGGTCGCTTCATAATAGAGCGACTGACGGGTCCTGATGTTGAACGCTACTCGACCGCGGAACGTTTTCGCATGGCTCTCGAGGAGCTTGGGCCTACATTCGTAAAGTTCGGTCAGCTACTTGCAACTCGCCCAGATCTGATTCCCGAAGACGTTGTCGAAGAACTTAAAAAACTTCACGATCAAGTTGCTGGAATTCCGTTTGAACAAATTGAGCCAATACTCAATCGACATTTTGGCAAAGACACCTCGTCGGTTTTTCGTTCGATTGATCCAGTGCCGATGGCAGCAGCTTCGATTGCGCAAGTACATCGCGCGATTCTTCATGATGGAACGGAAGTTGTCGTAAAGGTTCAGCGGCCCGGAGTTTTGCCCGTCATTCGCGACGACATCAATATTTTATATTACGTTGCTGAGCTATTGCATAAGTACATTCCAGAGTCGCGGGTATTTAATCCGATGGGAATGGTCGAGGAGTTTTTCCAAACCCTCGAGCTTGAAACAAACTTCATCATTGAAGCGAACAACATCCGACGCTTTCGCGAAAACTTCAGAACTGATCCAACGATTAAAATCCCGCACGTTTACGCGGACTATTCTGGCAAAGACGTTCTGGTTCTTGAAGCTCTCAAGGGAATGCCGCTTTCAAACAAAGAGGCGCTTGATCAAGAGGGGATTGATCGCGAAAAAATCATGGATGATGGTCTTCGCGGCTATTTCAAAATGGTTTTCCGCGATGGTCTTTTTCATGGTGACCTTCATGCCGGAAATTTATTTATCTTGAACGACGGGCGCATCGGCCTAGTCGATTTCGGAATTGTGGGGCGACTCAATCGCCGAACTCAGGACGCCATCGCAAACATGTTTGTTGCTCTCTACCAAGAAGATTACGAGCGATTAGCTTACGAGTACGTTGAAGTTGCGCCGTACAGTGAGGCGGTTGACGTCGACGTGTTCGCGCGCGATCTGCAGGGGTTGCTCGCACCTTACTTCGGTATGACGATGAAGAACGTCGACCTCGGGCTTTTGTTGATGAAATCAACACGAGTTGCAGCCAAGCATCGGATCGTATTGCCAAGTGAACTCATGCTATTTTTTAAATCCATTGTGACAGTGGAAGGTATGGCTCGCATGGTGCTCAAAGATTTCGATCTTTTGAGCCGCGCGATGGAGTTCGCATCCGAACTCGTTAAAATTAAGTACGACCCCGCCCGCATTCAGCAAGATGTAATCAACGTCATGCGCGATTCAGCGGGCCTGCTTCACTATCTTCCTAGGCAAGTGAAGCAACTCGTCCGAAGACTCAATCATCCTGACTTTGCGGTTCGATTTAGTATCGCAGAGATTGAAGATCTCAAGCGCTCGGTTGAGACATCTTCGAACCTCTTGTTCTTGGCACTTATCATTGGATCTTTGATCATCAGCGGCTCAATCGCATTGAGCTTCCAAAATGGTCCTTACCTCTTTGAGATGCCTGCTGTGTCGGCCACTAGCTATATAATCGCAGCAGTTCTGAGCCTCGTAGCATTTAGAAATTACATTCGGAAAATCTAAATTGAATTAACACTCTCCTGACAGTGCCGCACGGTCCAAGTTGTTGCGCTTAGCCAAATTGTTTGGCTATAAGGAAGCAATCAATGGAGGTCCCGTGAAAAAAATTCTTAGTTTAGCAGTGGCACTTATTGCTCTTACTGGTTGCGATATCGAAGGTCAGTTGAACGTAAGCCAACCGCTTACGATGATCGAGAAAGGCAACAAAACGCTCTCTCTTCAGCCGGGCATCTATAAAGCTGATGTCGAAGCCGGTGATAACAAGATTAAGCTAGAAGTTCGCGTGAACGGAAAAGACCGCAAGGTAAATATCCGCACTCGCCAACCGCTTCCACGCCAAAACGGAGACATTTTCGTTTCAGCAGCACAAAGTGGTCAGCCGTTTGATGCTGATGGTTCTGTAAACACGACACGATCATCTTCGGGTCGCCAACACGGCTGGGAAGGATGCACGACTTACCAGCGCCGTTGGGTCTGCAGAGACGTTCTCGTTGGTCACGACCGTAACGGTAACCCAATCTTTCGCCGTGTGTGCCAAGACGAACTCGTTCCATATCCGGGACAACAAGAAGTTGAGTTCCACGTTGTTACAACAACAACTGAAGTGGACATCGCCCTTCTTGCTCCAGGCACAAACACCCAACTTGCAGCCTTCACAGGCGATCGCAGCACTTCACAGCGCGTGATCGACTACCGCGGCTACTGCCGCTAGAAGTGCGCCGTCATCGTGGGTCCCGCTGCCGTTGGCATACACCCACTCTGAGGTAGCGCACACGCATTAAGTGATTGATACGCCAGCCTTTACACGGCTGGCGTTTTTATTTGCCCAACGGGGAAGTGTCCGCTATCTACAGCGCAAATCAGGAGAGTTATAAATGAAGTTCTTAGTAGCTGTTGCGGCATTACTTGTTACTTACTCGGCGTCGGCAGGCGGCCCATATCCATCGTACATTTGGTTTTCTGTGAAAACTGAAGTGCAGTGTAAAGCAGACGGGGTGTTCCAAGCTCCGCAAGCTCATGAGCAAGACATGTCGGTTATGGTCATGCGAAATTCAGGATTTGGAAACCACAAGTTTGACCTTCAGCACCTTGTTACGAACTTCATTTCTGTTTGGTACCAACCAACTAACGACACATACACTTTGAATCTTACAACATTTTTAGGATCGGGCTGGAACTCAGAGGAAGCTATTAAAGTAACTTTGAGCGACCTAAAAAACCTTACAGATAGTCTTCCGATGACGGCATCTAGCGATGTGACTCTTCATAAGACAAACGACGAGTGCAAGGTAACGACGACACTTGGTTCTGCGAAGGAAAAGCACTAACAACTAGTAAATGCAGAAAAAGACAAAGGCCAACTCCAAAAGAGTCGGCCTTTTTTATTTTTAAATTCGTGAATATCTACTTTGAACCTAAAAAATTATAAACCGAAACCAATGAACAATGCTGAAGCGATAATAACGACAGTCGCTAGTGATCCGCTCCATTCAGAAACCATAACCATATGGACCTCCTTGTAAAGTAGGGACCCGCATCCGGGCGGGTCCCATCGAGTTTGAAGAATAATTAGTTCAGCAACTTAAGTGCGATGTTCGTCATCTGATTCGCTTGGCCGAGAACTGAAACGCCCGCTTGCATGAGTACCTGGTTGCGAGTCAATTCAGCTGTCTCTGCTGCGATATCAGCGTCACGTACACGGCTGTTAGCTGCAGAGAAGTTTTCATCAGAGATCGCGAGATTCTGAATCGTGCTGTGCAAACGGTTTTGCATAGCGCCGAAGTTAGCTCTCATTGCGTTCACTGATACAAGCGCATTGTCTAGCGCTTCCAAACTTGTCTGTGCTCCCTCTTTAAGTGCCACCATTTCAGCGGTGATTCCTAAAGATTCCAGCGACGAATTCGCTGCTGAAGCATTGAACGAAATACGATCCTTGAATGCGTCGTTATGGGTTCCAACTTGGATGTCCATAATGCCGCCAGTACCGTTCAACAAGTCACGGCCGTTAAACTCCGTCACTTCCGCAATACGCTGGATTTCCGACTTGAGCTGTTGAAACTCAACATCGATGAACTTGCGTTCAGTATCGCCGATCGTGTCGGACGAAGCTTGAACTGCGAGTTCGCGTAAACGGATCAGCATTGAGCTGACTTCGTTCAATCCACCTTCTGCCACTTGCACCAGTGAAATACCGTCGTTGGCATTTCTGTGTGCCTGACGAAGACCGCGGATTTGTGCTTTCAGATTTTCACTGATCGCTAAACCTGCTGCATCGTCAGAAGCTTGGTTGATTCGGAAACCCGAACTAAGCCTCGCTAGTGACTGATCAAGAGCACGGTTAGTGCCCGTAAGGTTCCGTTGTGCATTTAGCGACGCAACGTTCGTCGAAATACGTAAAGACATCTCATCCTCCCTGCATGTCCCAATCCTCCTTGATAACGCCATCCAATTGGCTACGGACGCATCGTGCGTCGCGGTTCTTGGGGAATTCCCACCATGGGAGGTCCCCAGGTACTGATCGGAATTTTGGATTGAAACGAGGAGGCTAGTTAAGGTCTAGATGATTTTTGTTTAGAGAATTTGTCGGGAGTGATTTTCTGATCAGCCGGCTTTTGGTTTAGAGCGAGCGGCTTTCTTCTTGCGAACGTGCAAAGGCTTACGGGCAGATGAAGTTGGTTTTCTGATGAACCAGATCTTCAATCCTTTTTCAGTTGTCGCGAATCGAATTTTCGATCTCGTCTTCGCATTGCCCATAACGTACATCCATCTATCGGGTTTCTGTCAGGGGAGAGCTTTGTATCAACCGTTTATTTAAACCCTTTTGTCATTTCATTCCTGAATTCTTGTATACAGGTCGACAGGTATACCTGAATTCCTGTATGTCCCTACTATTCTCTAAACTCTACAAGTTTAAAAAGTGGAGCGGGTTTAGCCGCTCCACCGAGCAGGAAACTATCAAACAAGTAGCACCACCGAAGCGGCAAGGACTAAAGCCTGTTACCCGGTGAGGTACAGAGAGATTCTTCATCTCTTCT
>JANOUF010000149.1:0-2103 GCA_031416685.1 Bdellovibrionales bacterium | reverse complement strand
GACCCGCTGTATCGATAATCACGACATCAAACTCTTTTACTTTCGCAGCTTGAACCGCTTCGAACGCAACTGCGCTTGGATCGGTAACGTTTGCTGGTGCGAAAATCTCAACGGCCGCACGTTCAGTCCAAATTTTTAGCTGATCTCCAGCTGCTGCACGAAATGTGTCTCCCGCTGCGACCATTACTTTTCGGCCACTCTGTGCAATTCGACGAGCTAGCTTTCCGATCGTGGTCGTTTTTCCAGCGCCATTCACGCCAACAATCATCACAACGGCAGGCTTGTGATTCCAAATATTTAAATGCTCGAGCCCCTCAATATACTCATGACCTGCATGCTCGATCACTTCACGGTCTTTTGAAAAAGCCTGCGGCACTTTGCCATTGTCATGCCCGTTCGCAACCGCATGACCATTTCCGGTTGAACGACCATCGCCGATTCCATCGAAAATCGCCATCATCTCAGCGCGAAGTGCCGAGCGAACTGATTCAAAACCTGAACCTCCCGACGCGCGAACACGATCTTCCACTGCGCCCATCAAACGCTGTACGGTTTGTGGTCCTAAGTCGCTTGTGTAAAGAATTTCCTCGAGCGATTCCATTTCGCCCGCCGTTAGCATTTCGTTGTGGGTGAAAACACCTTTAAGACGACCAAAGAAAGAACTCCGCGTGTTTAGCAACGCACTCGCAAGTGCTTTCGGTTCGTGTCTTTGAATTTCATCGAGTGTGTGTGGGCGAGCTTCTGTTTCCGGAAGGGCTTTATCTGAGCGAATTGCGTTGCGAAAAATTGCGACAACCGCGAGCGCAACAATGACAGCAAAGAACAGTCCCAGAAAAATAAAATCATTGCCTGAATCCATCTGAATCACGGGAGCTCCTTCGGAAAGTGGGCCATCCTAATGGCGCGACGAGAGGAGGGTCAACATTCCCCTCGATACTTGGGGCGCCGAGCCCCGCTTTTTGCTCTGGATTTTTTCAAACGATGGGTAGCCGAAGAAATTTTAAAATGCTTTATGAGGATGTACTCGCATTAATTAACTCCTTTAACCTGGCCCATTCTTTGCTCTGTCTTTCCAGGGTCAACTCAATATCAATATTGACCCCGGGAGGTCGCATTTTATGAAAGCCTTACTCTTACTTAGCCTAATTTTGTCGTTCGGAAACGCGGCTCTTGCGTCGACCTCGGCAACAATTAAAGCCAAAAATTTGAACTCCGATCAGTCCGTTACAATTTCGCTAGATGAATCCGGCAAACTGGTTGCCTCTGACGGTTCTTCTGAGCCATCGATCAAACAGTTTAGAGAAGAAAGCACATTTGCAAACCAGTGTGTTTCTGGGCCTGCTAGTCAGGTCAACGAACTTCTAACAAGTCTTGTTGATGCAGCTAACGGAGACGGTGACTCCTGGGCTGAGTTGGTAAGCCTGGAGAAAAATTCTTCTGGTCAATTTAAAGTAACAGTGATGATTACCGATGAGGGCGGCGAAAACGAAGAGTCGTTCACTTTTCCAACTTGCCGTTAATCAATTAAAAAAGCCCGCATTCCTGCGGGCTTTTTGTTTCCGAATTTAAACTTCAGATTACATCGCGCTGGCAGTGTGCTCAGCTTCAGCCAAGTTGACTGAAACCATTTTGCTGACGCCTTTTTCCTGCATCGTTACGCCGTAGAGCTTTTGCGCCACTTCCATCGTGTACTTGTTGTGAGTGACAACGATGATCTGCGAGCGTTTTGCCATTTCACGAACGAGATCGTTGAAACGGAATACGTTAGCGTCATCTAGTGGAGCATCAACCTCATCCAGTAAGCAATATGGGCTTGGACGAACGAGGAAGATTGAGAAGATCAAGCTCACCGCAGTCAGCGCTTTTTCACCGCCCGACAGAAGAGAAACATTTTGCAGTTTCTTTCCTGGAGGTTTTGCAATGATGTCGATTCCCATTTCGCCTTTTTCAGGATCCTCAACTAGGATGAGCTGCGCTTCGCCGCCGCCAAATAGAACTGGGAAAACTTTCGTAAAGCGCTCGTTCACTTGCTCAAACGTATCTTTGAAACGCTTTGAACAAATACGGTTGATACGATCGATGACTTTTTTGAGCTGCTCTTTA
>JANOUF010000148.1:0-10278 GCA_031416685.1 Bdellovibrionales bacterium | reverse complement strand
ATTGATCAAGGCGGGTTGCAACGACACCCGAGGGACTACTCGACGGTAGTGCCGGCCCTTCACGACCTTCCAAGAAATCAACAACACGTTGAACAGGAATCTCTTTGGTGCCACCTTTTTTCTGAACCATCTTCAAAGCGTCGTTCTCAAGTTTATTTCTAAACGCGAGGCCGCCATAGGTTTCTGATTTGAAAAGCTCTTCGTGATTTACACTGACGACCATCGCGGCATTCGCAAATGGAGAATTCCGATGATAGTTGCTCATGCCGTTTGAAACCACACCTTCAGCAGAAGTTCCCGATGAAAGCACGTATCCACCTGGGCACATACAGAAGCTGTAAACACCAACGCCTGTTTCATCATCGTGTTTGGCTAGGCGATAGTTTGCAGCACCGAGTGCTGGATGTTCAGCAGCAGCGCGAAATTGAATTTTGTTGATCTGCGCTTGCGGGTGTTCAATGCGAAGACCGAGAGCGTAGGATTTTCCTTCCATGAAAACGCCCACATCTTTTAAGTGATCAAAAACGTCTTCAGCCGAGTGGCCCGTCGCAAGGATCACGTGATTCGACTGAAATTTTCGGCCATCGCGAGTTTCAACTCCAACAACACGGCGATCTTCCAAAATCAACTTCGCCATTGGGGTGTCGAAGTGGAGTTCGCAACCGTTGTTCATCAAATATTCGCGAATCTTTGGAATGACTCGGCGGATGCGATCGCTCCCTACGTGCGGGTTTGCTAAATATTTAATTTCATCAGGTGCACCGAACTGAACGAGTCGGTGCATGACGTACGGAATATGAGGCGACTTGATACGTGTGATGAGTTTTCCGTCTGAATAAAGACCTGCGCCGCCTTCGCCGAAGCAAACGTTGTTGTCGGGATCGAGTTCACCATAGCGCCAGTGCTTATTGATCGACTGAATCCGTTTTGGACCCATCGAGCCGCGTTCGAGTAAAATACATGGAATGCCACGCTCAACTAACCGAACGGCTGCGAACAAACCAGCTGGCCCAGAGCCAACGATAACCGGTGGTTGTGCACTCTTAGGAAATGAAATGCGCTCAACTTCAAACTTTTCATCGGGTGGTGTTTCATTCTCGCCAAAGACTTCGACTGTATAGACCCAGTGGGGTGCGCTTGAGCGGCGAGCGTCGACGGATTTACGTAGAACACGATAGTAAGAATATCCCGGTGAGAGCCACGAGAGTTGCTCTTCAAGATTTTCATCTAAGCCAATTTGTAAATCACGGAAGGTGCGTGCCATTTGGTGGCCGCAATCTAGCATAGATGAACTATTTTAGCTGCCCGTTTTCTTGATTGGGAGACTTGAATCGAGACCCGTCCCGGAAATTTCTTCATCGCCAGAACTAGAACCAGAGTCTTCGCGATCACGAGGCCCGAAATCCAACACTTTAGTTTGCGGCGGAACTTCCGTCTCAAAGCGGAAGCGGAACACAAAGCCCGCTCCTGACTTGTTTTGCTCGAGGGTCACGCTGCCGTTTAAAAGGCGTGCTAGCTTCTGAGTGTAGGTTAGCGCAATTGAATCCTGCGCGTAGCCTGTATAAATAATTCTGTACTCGGTCACCGCATGATTGTTTTGGGAAACCTCGACTGATACGCGAAGCTCGATGCGACCTTTTGGAGTCAAGCGTACCGCACTATGGAAGAGGGTCTGCAAAACCTCGTGAACTCGGTATCGATCAGCAAAAACGGTCGGGAGCTGTGACAAATCATCGGGCGCCAAAAACCGCAGACCCTTTGCATTTGCTTCTGCAGAGAAGTTTGAAACGACCTCGTACGTCACTTCCCCTAGAGAGAACCATTCAGGCTCAAGTGTTAGATCGCCTGCATGTATGCGCCCAAGTTCGGTCACTTCACGTGCAAGTAGGGCCAGTTCGCCGAGCGAGTTCATAACAGAGTTGTAAAGTAACGGGCGATCCGCGATTGCCACTTGATTGTTTTGTAGAAGGTCAATTTTGTCACGCGCGAGCGCTATAGCTTCGGTAATTTCGACGCCTGCGCGCTTGGTGAATTCAGTTTTTTCGCTGTTAGCGAATTCGGCTCCGCGACGCGCGCGAACGATATCAGTCACATCTTGGTAGTAGATAACGACGCCGGCGATTTGGCCGTACTGATCGCGAAACGGGAAGGCTTTCATGTTACAAACAATTTCGCGTCGGTTTGGATAATCTTGCGGCTTAAGTCTCACTTCGACTTTGTTCATGAACGTGCCGGTTTTTGCGAGATGTAAGAGTGCCGATTCAGTACCGCTCGTTTTTGTTTCGCCGTGGACTTCGCGAAATGTTTTCCCGATGGGATTCGTAAAACCGCTTAGGTGCGTGATCATTTCTCGCGCCTCTTCATTCACGAAGTGATAGCGAAAATCCGGCAATGTTAAAATTGAAATCGCTTCGGGAGCGTAAGCGCAAATCGCAGTCATTCGCTCCATTTGCTCACGCTGTTTTGCAAAGTACGGTACGAATTTTTCAACCGCGAGGCTCAAACCGTAACCTGTGAGTGAGAGTAGAACGATTCGCCACCAGGTGGTGTTGAGCTCTGAATCTAAAATCGTGCTTGCGAAAAAAGCGAAGCAAACGAATCCGATTGCGCCGAGAATTCGGCGCACGAGGTACACTTTTAGGCTGATTTTTTCGCGGTAATTTCCAACCATAGTTATCCGTATTAGTTATCGGGAATTAAGTGCCTGAAATGAGGACCTAATTGCGCAACCTGGACCATTTGATTTTGATTCTTCTCAAGAGCACGAAAATGCACTCATCTCGACGATCATTTTCGACGCCAATCTCGACATAAGATGAGCGCAAGAGCGAGACTAAGGTCTTAGCTCATGCGAAAGTGTCGTCGTTGGCTTAGGAGCGGAAGGGCTATGGCGAAGAAGCCTCCGACAAACACCAATCCCAAAATCACAAACGTATTTTCTACGCCTGATGTATCAAGCGCGTGACCGATCAATGGCCCAAACACGATGAAGAGCCCACGTAATCCAAGATTCGCAACCGAATTTACTGTTGAACGAATCTCAGCAGGAACACGCGTATTAATCGCATCGCTCAGTAAGACAAAGTTCAATCCTCTGCAAATTGGGAAAGCCAATCCAAAAACTAAACCGAAATATCCAGGCGTTAAACCCATTCCGAGATAGCCAATGATCGGAAGGGCTGCGATTATCAAAATCGAGCGAGTCGATCCGATCTTGACCTCGAGATCATGCGCGTATCGCGATACGAATGCCGACGCAAAGCAATTCCCTGCCCAAAGATAGCCGAAGAATTCGTATGGCAAACCTTTAGCTTTCCAAAATGGCTGCAGTGCCCAGGCCGCACAGTAGGTTGCAAATCCGTAAAACATGAAACTGATAATTACGAATGTCAGTAACTTTGAATGGCCAAACATCGCTCGCGCAATGTGCTTAATATTTTCGACGTGTGATTCACGCGAAAGCTTTTGTCCTTCAGGCTCAATCAATGTGCAAGCGACTAACATCGGAATCCACGATGTGATGGCTTGCACGTAGATAGGTAGCGAAAGCGAAACACTCACTAATCCACCGCAAAGGAGTGCAGCGATTCCTTCGCCTAAAGTCATCGCAGTCGCACGCTTTCCCATGATGGCTGCTCGACTCTCTTTGCTCTCGATTTTTTCAAGCGTGTTGTAAAGCAATGCAATGTCGCATCCGGCAGTCAGACTGATTCCAAGACCGCAAACGATTTCAAATGCGACGTAATCCCAAAACGTATTGCCAACCCAAAGGACCTGATAGGCAAGCGCGGTAATAACTCCACCAATGATCATCGACTTTTTGCGACCAAAGAGATCTGCGGCATATCCTGCAGGCGTATCGAAGATCACAAGGGCCGCGCCGAACACTCCTTGCAGTAAAAAAATTTCTTTGAGCGTTAGCCCCTTATCTTCCCAGAACGGGACGAGCACAGGCATTACAACTAGAAAAAATTGAAAAAACGCAAATGCGTAGAGTTTTGGAATGTTGGATGCAAGCTTAGTTTGGCTCATCATTAAGTTAGGCTAAACGATTGGCGCTCAAATTAAAAATTAGAAATAAATTGCGAATCCATAAGGACCACTCTAGCTCCAAGTTGGAACCAGTGGTAAGTTCAAAAACATCATGTGTGCTGAGTTTACATTGCGAGCTTCGCAAAAAGACATCGAAGAAGCATTGAAAGAGAAAGTGCGAAACGATTCGCTCAATGGATTGTCCAACCAATCTTGGGACGCACATGTTCGAATTCGTGCAAAAGCTCCGGTGGTTCTTCGAAAAGAAGGCGAGACCGTTCTCGAAGAAATGTGCTTCTCACTTAAACCACCTTCAATCGCGTATTCGACATTCAATGCACGGCTATCGAATTGGGATGAGAAGAAAAACCAACTTGTTCCGATTTTCACCAAGCCGACTTGGCGTAAGCCGTTTGAGACGAGCCGATGTTTAGTGCCGATGACAGGATTCATCGAGCCTATCTATATGGGTGAACGGGCGGGGACTGCCCAGGAATTTAGGTCTAAAAACGATCAAATACTTTTCGCGGCAGGATTATACGAGCGTTCCTTCGATCAAAAGACGGGGGAAGTCTACGAAGGCTTTGCGCCGATTCTTCACACTCCGTCTGATTATATCCTAAAGATCGGTCATCACCGCATGCTGCTCTTTCTAAAAAATGCAGACGCTTTCCACTGGATTCAAGAAAAGACGGCGGAACCCAAAGGTGTCTTTCGCTTTCTAATGACCAAAAGATACGTCCCTGATCTCGAAGCCACGAAGTTTCGTTCGCTCGCCAAGAACTGGGAGAAGAAATGCGGTGAGTATGAAGAGAAGCATGCGCACGAGCTTTCCATCCTCAAACGAATAGAGTCGTTTGAAAGCTGAGCATTCCTCCAAAGTTTTGCGTCTGATCGGTGTTCATTTCAACCGAACAAACGAAAACAGTATGATATCCGAATAAACTAACGTTCATGATGGGACGATTATGGGGTCCTGTTTAATGTTAGTGATCGTCTACACTCTGTTCATTATGTGTCGTTCTCTCTAGCAGAACGACCTGTGTTAGGACGACAGTCTGTCAGACCTACGCACAGATCAGTTTTCCACACCTCAAGTCCTAGGGCGCAGGTCCGATCTAGTACATGCCAACACGGCAAAGGTATGGGGAGGCGATATGAAAACAACTATGATTCTAATCCTAGGGCTTGCGATGTTAGTCACATCTGCTTGTGGAAAAGGTGGAGTCGCGACGAACGCAGAGGACCTGAAGGTCACCAACCCAGATCAAGATGAGTTGGATGATGGTTTAGGAAAAGTCTGCTCCATCGAAACTGCAGACTATGCACTAGACGTAAATGTGTTGTCGTTTGAAATGGTCGACAAGATCAAAGGCTCGATCGGATATGATTTCGCAAAAGGATTCTTAGGATCTATTTCTGTGGGCATGGATATTCGCGGCGGTCGTCTCGATACGTTGATGGAACTCAAACATCCTATTAATACAGAAGACAAATATGCGACGGCAACGCAGAGCACGCGCTACAGTGAGAATGAATTCAGCTTTAAATTAGATGCTGGAAAACTCGAAGCTGGCGGTACGTTCTTCTTCCAAACGCCAATCGCAAAAATGTCGGCAAATGCTTTGAAGAAAAACTTAAAAGCGCTTCTTAAGAGCGCAAAAAACGCACTTGATCCATGGGAGACACGAGTCACTCGTGTTCTTGATGACTCAAGACTTGTTGTTGCTGCTGGAACTAGTGCAGGTTTGAAACTCGGCGATAAGTTTGATCTGTATAATGCTGCTGACTATTGGGAAGGTGAGCCGTGCAAATCACGATACCTTGCTCATGAGCCTTTAAACCCAGATCGTCCAACGGCACGTTATAAAGTGACGTCTCGCACTCCTGAGACTGCGATCCTTCAGTTAGTTGAAGGTAACTACGAAGTTAAAGTTGGTGCGATTGCAAAACTCGTCGAAGCGAAGGGTGATAAAAAACGCGCTCTAGCTCGAGCGGTGAAATTGCATCGTATGACTTCAAGAAAAATCGTGATTGAGAACCGTGGAGAAGTCGATTTACTCGAGTTCATGGTTGAGCAAATCGACCCGATTCTTCGCGAACAAGGCTACTACCTACGTACTTTACGTAACTAACGTTACGATTTAAGGTTGATGAAACCCATAACGAAATCTCATAGAGGCTTGGCGATTTTACACGCTAAGCCTCTTTTTCGTTAGCGCTCCACCGATCCTCTCGAGCATATGTCAATAGAAGGCGGGTTTCTTAGGCACGGTGCTTGAAGAGACTTTGCCCTATATGAAGAATCTCATTTTTTTATTTCTATTCCTTTTTGGTTCTCTCGGCACAGTATCGGCCGAGGCTGGTCAGCTTCGTTCATTAGAGTCCGTTAAGACTTTGCGGATCATGACCTACAACGTGAAGGACCTTTACCTTCGCAAAGTTAACGACAAAGGCGGCAAGCCGATCGTTGAGCCGAAGCCTCTGAATGAACTTAGGGGCATCGCTGCACCAATTCTCGATGTGGATCCCGACATTGTGATCCTCGAAGAAGTCGATGATATGCAGACATTAACGGCCTTCAAAGAAAACTTCTTAGGTCGTCAAAAGTATTTGGGCAATTTGATTGAGGGCAACGATACGCGCGGAATCGACATCGGCTTTCTTGTGAAAGCAGACTTACCACTTCAGCTGGATATGGAAACTCATCGCGATGTGACGTGGATGAATCCCGACACAGGCATGCGCGAAAAATTATTCTCTCGCGATCTTCCGGTTGTGTTTGTTCGCCGCAACAAAAGCGAAAAAGTTCCTGCTTTGATCGTAGTTGGTAACCACGCACGCTCTCAGCGTGATCGTGCACACGATGTAGGCGGAGTTAAAATTCGCACGGCCCAATACCTTGCTGCGGCGGAGATTATCCGTGGCTACATGAGACGCTGGCCGAATGTTCCAATCGTGTTAGGCGGCGATTTTAATACCGAACTTCGCAATAGCCGCGAAGTCTTACCGCTACGTTCAATTTTGCGAGATAGTTTCGACGTTGCTAAAGTTCCGATGCAGGCGCGCACAACGCACACGTTTCACCCAGAAGGTGGCGAACGTGTTTTGAGCCAGCTCGATACAATTTATGTGAGCCCGATACTGGCGCAGTCGATTCGCGGTGCAGCGGTTTACCGCTACCGTGATGGTTCAGGTCGTGAACTTCCGCTCCCTAGAACCTTTGAGGAGCGCTCACTAAATCCTTCGGATCATTACCCAGTGGCTATTGAACTCAGCACTGAACGTATTTTCCCTGAAGCGCATGCTTCTCAGGGCGCAGCCGCAGGGTACTAACTCGGTTATACACGTTCTTACGGGCAGCCTCGTCGGTTGCCTTTTCAAGATCGAATCGTTACACTTCGCGCGTAATCCCATTGGGAAAACGTCTGACGAAAACATCTGACGAAACACCTGCATAAATATCTCGGAGTTGCTCCATGCGCGCATCGAACCTGCCAAACTCATTCGTCATTGAAAACGTCGTCGTGTGGAATGCTGATTCGGTTTCAAAAGCTCAAGATGTTTTCGTAAATTCAGGAAAGATTGAAGCCATCGTTCCTACTGGTTCAAAAAAACATTCCTCACAAATCGTAAACGGTAACGGCAAAGTTTTGATGCCAGCAGGGCTTGATGCACAAGCGCATCTTCGAGTTCCAGGGCAAGCTGAAAAAGAAACTCCCGAGACAGGAATCCGCGCAGCACTTCGTGGTGGCTACGCAGCTGTGTTGACCATGCCAAACACAAAACCAGTTATCGATACTGTCGAAGCACTTCAAGTTGGAAAAAACCAAGTTGGACCGGCGGAGCGCGAGTACGGCGTTGAAGTATTGTGGTCGGCTGCAATTACTCGTGGACAAAATGGCGAAGAGCTAGCTGACTTAGAAGCATTGGCTGGTGCAGGAATTGCGGCGTTCACTGATGATGGCAAAGGCGTTGAGCGCGATGATTTGATGAACCGTGCATTCGCATCTTTAGAAAAATTAGGTCAGCCACTTTTGCAGCACGCTGAATTTCCAAACCATGGTGGCGTTCTCGCTCCCGGACCAACTCAAGAAAAGCTTGGAATCAAACCCTACTTCGACGATGTCGAATGGAAAATGGTTGAGCGTGACATTGATGTTCTAAGAGAACATCCGCGCGCTCGTTATCATGTGCTGCATGTGTCCTCGCGCAAAACGATTGATTTGGTGGAAGCAGCAAAACGTGAAGGGCTAAAAGTGAGTGCAGAAGTTAGTCCGCATCACTTGTATTTTACGTCGAAGGATATTCCTGCAGGCCGCTCTGAATTCAAAATGAACCCACCGATTCGAAGCGAAGAAGACAAACAAGCTTTAATCAAAGCACTGCAATCGGGTGCGATTGATTTTGTAGCAACCGATCACGCTCCTCATGAAATCACAAAGAAGACGGACGATTTCTCTTCGGCTGCATTCGGTACGACAGGATTAGAAACTTGTTTGCGCACTTTAATCTATTTCTATAAGCGTGGAGAGTTAAGTGCTGAGCGCTTAGTGGCTTCGTTTGCGACGAAGCCAGCGGAGTTTTTAGGTGTTGGCGCAAAGTATGGGGTTTTGAGCGTAGGTCGCGAACTTCACGCAACCTTGGTCGATGTCGATGCTCCAGCGTCTGACATAGGCGTTAACGATCTCGAGAGCTTATCCAAAAACAATTGTTTCATCGGCGCGAAACTGCCCGGTAAGATTCTGCAGGTGTTTCAGCCAACGCGTGTCTGGCAAGTGAACGCTTAATCCCCGAGGGAAATCAATTGATCAAAAGTTCGTTTATTCATATGCAGGGAATCGGTGAAGGCACCGAGAAGAAACTTTGGGAGCAGGGGATTTGTTCGTGGGAAGATCTCGAATCTTCTGGCGGCGACATCCTCGGGCCAAAAAAAGCTGCAATGTGTTTAGTTGAACTAGAAGAATCGCGAGCAGCTCTAGAAGCTGGGGAGCTCAAGTTTTTCTCAACGCGTCTTGGTAGCCAAAACACGTGGCGCTTAATTCCTCATTGCGAAGATTCAATCGCATACCTCGATATCGAATCAACCGGCATGGGATTCCCGCCGATAGCTTCATCAACTGCTGTCGCAGTTTCATTTCGCGGCGAACTTTTTGTTGAGCACGATAAGGTGAAAAAGCGTCGGCTTTTTGAAATGCTTCACGAAGAAGCGAAGATGTGGGTCACCTTCAACGGATTGTCGTTCGATCTTCCATTTTTACGTCGTGAACTTAAGTTGCCGTTCGACCAAGCCCACGTTGATCTTCGTGTATGGTTACGTCGCTTGGGTTTAAAGGGTGGGCTTAAAAAAATTCAAATGGCGCTGCCTCACATTCCAAAGCGCGACTCGATGGACATCGACGGCTTCGATGCCGTTCGCCTGTGGCGCATGCACGAGCGTGGCGTACCAGGTGCTCTCGAAACTTTGATGTCCTACAATGCCGAAGACACCGTCGTCCTCGAAGATTTAATCGCCTACGCATGGAGCGAAGAATCTGCGCGCTGGCCCACTCTGAAATTCCCGAAACGCGCAAAACCCTCGCCCCCGAAAATCCCCTACAAGGTCCACAAAAGCGTCTACGATTTGCTGCGCGGGTAAACCTCTTCATCTTCCAAAAATTTGCTTCGACCGCTTTATCGAAAAATGCCGCAACCTCGCGTTATTCGTAGAAATTTAGGTGACATTTAAATCGTATTAATTATATTGCCCCGAAACGTTTCGAGAATTTGGTCAGAATTTTAGCGAGGCAAATGAAGAAGACACAGCTCGATCTATTCGCAAAATCGTCGCCATTTGGTTACGGAAAAACCGAGTACGGTGGAGCCGAAAAAGGTAAAGACCGCCGCGTCGGTAAAAGAAAAGTACAACGGCCGTTTGATCGCAAGAAGCCATTGTTCCTTACGCTTAAGGCATCGTGTGCAATCAACAAACTCTCAATGCGAAACGCAAATCGCGACATCTCGATTAAAGCCTTGATTGATAACGTGGCGGAGATCACCGGGACGAAGCTTCATAACTACTCAAACAACGGCAATCACTTGCACTTAGTAGCAAGCTTTCGCTCTCGTATCGCATTCCAAAGGTTTTTAAGAACAATCACCGCAATGATCGCGCGATTAGTGACCGGTGCTCGCAAAGGAAAACCGTTCGGGAAGTTTTGGGATGCGCTTGCGCACTCGAAGGTAGTAAATGGAAAGCGTGGCTTC
>JANOUF010000147.1:0-5326 GCA_031416685.1 Bdellovibrionales bacterium | reverse complement strand
GGAAGGCATGGGACTGAGAATTAACACAAATACTGCTGGATTGAATGCTCAATTTCAATTGCGTCAAAACACTAAGGGTGTTTCTACCGCAATGGAGAGATTATCTTCAGGCAACAGAATTAATAGATCTGCAGATGATGCTGCTGGTTTAGCTATCAGCTAAAACTTGAAAGCTCAGATCCGCTCGACTCGTCAAGCGAACAGAAACGCTAACGACGGTATCTCGCTCGTACAAACTGCTGAAGGTGGTTTGAACGAAATCGGTAACATCATTGTTCGTTTGCGCGAACTCGGTGTTCAAGCCGGTTCTGATACTATCGGTGACGTTGAACGCTCTTTCGTAAATAAAGAGGTGTCTCAGCTAAAAGACGAATTGCAACGTATCGCGCAAGTCACTACTTGGGGCGGCACTAAGCTCCTCGACGGTTCTACTCCAACTTACGACATTCAAGTTGGCGTGAATAACAATGACTTCGAAGATCGTATCAGCTTCGTAGCTTCTGAAAACACAGCTACTCTTGATTCACTCGGAATCTCGGGTATCGACTACTCTTCTAAAGAGGGTGCACAAACGGCTCTTGCTGAGCTTGATACTGCACAAACTGGTGTTAACCGCATGCGCGCTAACCTCGGTGCTCTTCAGAACCGTCTCGTCTCGACTGTTCAAAACTTGGGTGTGTTCGAAGAGAACATGTCTGCAGCGAACAGCCGTATTCGTGACACGGACGTAGCGAACGCGACTGCTGAAATGACTCGTAACCAGATCTTGTTGCAAGGTGCGACTTCAACTCTCGCTCAAGCAAACGCAAAAGATCAGTTAGCTTTGAAACTAATTGGTTGATCAGCATAAGTAATCACTAGCTCTTAGGCCCGACGGCTCCCAAGCCCTCGGGCTTTTTCTTTTTGTAACAGATAATTTCGCGGCACACTGGGCAGACAGGCATTCTGGCAAACAGGCAATCTGTTGCCGGCAACCGCTGTCCGTCACCGTTTGCCGGTTTGCCTTGATTGCCAGACTGCCTTGATTGCCTGAATTTGAATAATGCCCATCGTCAAAGCCCTTTCTCGAGGGTGTTTTGACTCACCCGACTCCCGTTTTTCCGATGAATTTGTCTCTCAAGATTGGTCCAGACGTGGTGCTAGATGGCCTACTTTTCCCTAGGCAACGTGGTTTTTGTTAGTTTAGAGTGGTCGATGTTCGGGGGCCATAAACGAAACGTCTAGCGGTCACCTAAAAAACCAGATTAATTTATAGATGTTGAGATAGAGGAGAACGACTTATGGCAAAAAAGAAGAAAAAGGCTACCGCTAAAAAGGCGACGAAAAAAGCCGCTAAGAAGACTACAAAAAAGGCCGCTAAAAAAGCGACGAAAAAAGCTGGCAAAAAGACCGCTAAAAAAGCGACAAAGAAAGCCACTAAAAAAGCTGCGCCAAAAGCGACAGTTAAAAAAGCCGCTGCTCCTAAAGCAAAGGCAAAAGCAGCTCCAGCTAAAAAAGCTGTGAATACTGCGCCAATGAGCAACCCATACTCAGCTGACGATCGCGATGAAGATCTTCTTGATGAAGAAGAAGGTGCAACTCCAGTTGCTGCTTCTGACGAAGAAGCTGATGAAGGCTTCAACGATCCTGAAGTTGAAACTTTCGACGATATCGATGACGACGATGATGATGAAGAAGCAGAAGAAGACGATGACGAAGGTTACTTCTGATTTAGTCTTAAAGCTTTCGAGCTTGAGAAACCAAAAAGCCAGGTCAGTGACCTGGCTTTTTTTTAGAGTGGAAGTGCTCTACGTATGCTTCGCGCAACCGGTTCTACTGAACTATTAATCTCTAAGACATCTGCATTCGAGGCTAACGCATTCATAAGCAGATCAAGGCGCTGATAACTAGCGTTGTTCTCCACTGACGCAATACCTAGTGCAGCCGGAAAAATGATAAGTGGTGCCGCTGCTCCGCCCGTTGCAACTGCTGCAAACATAGCTACTGCGCTTCCGCCGAAAGCTACGAGCGATGGATACAAGCCAACCAACTTATAATGACGGAGAGTTTGCTTGAGTTCAGTTTTTGAGTAATCGAGCCTAGAACCTAGCTGACGACACCGAGTTGCCGCACGATTGCAGACCTGAAGGCGAACTGTCTCGCCCGATTGCTCGATTAAGAGCGATAAATTCTCTTTTTCATTTTGCGAAACGAGAGTAGCTGCATTTGCATTCGTCGCGAGAGCCATAACGAGTGCAAAACCAACTACGAACCATACTGCTTTCATACATTTCTCCGATTAAAAAAAAGGGGCCGAGCATTGTCTTGCTCAGCCCCGTCATGGAACCGTTAAAGAATAAGTTAAGCGCGAATTACAGTTTCGGTTTAGAATGAACCGCGTACTTTTCAAACTCGCCGTATTCATGGAGTTTGTTGTACAGAGTCTTAATCGTGATACCGAGAGCGTTTGCAGCTTGAGTCTTGTTGCCTTCGAAGTAGTTCAAGGCTTTCAAGATGTAGCGCTTCTCGAGTTCATATAGAGTGATTGAAGCATCGTAATCATCGACAACGATTTTCTGCTCTGGATTGATAATACCTTCTGGAAGATCGCCCGGCATGATCGTGTGACCGTCGCTGAGAATCTGCAAGCGTTCGCAAACGTTTTGAAGTTCACGAATGTTACCTGGCCAGTCGTATTTCAAGAGGATCTTCATTGCGTCTTCTGACATTTGGCGACCGCGATTTAGGAAGCGGCTAGAGCCACGAGCCAAGAAGTACTCAACCAACATTTGAATGTCGTCTTTGCGGCGGCGAAGTGGTGGCGCATGCAAAGAGATCGTGTTGATACGATAGTAAAGATCTTCACGGAAATTTCCGCGTGTCACTTCTACGTCTAACTCGCGGTTAGTTGCAGAGATAAGACGGATATCAACTTTGATTGGATCTTTTCCGCCAACGCGGAAGATTTCACCTTCTTGGATGAAACGAAGAAGTTTTGCCTGGATACCCTGGCTAAGCTCACCGATTTCATCGAGGAAAAGTGTGCCGCCGTTAGCAGCTTCAGCTAAACCGATTTTGCGAGTGTAAGCTCCAGTGAAGGAACCTTTCTCGTGACCGAAAAGTTCTGATTCAAGAAGAGTTTCGCGAAGGGCTCCGCAGTTAATCGCAACAAAAGGGCGATTCTTGCGAGCCGAACGATCGTGGATCGCGCGAGCAACGAGTTCTTTACCAGTTCCAGACTCACCCATGATCAAACAAGTTGCTTGGCTTGGAGCCACGCGGTCGATCATCTTCATGAGCTGGCGCATGATTTCAGACTTGTATACGATGGTCTTAGTATCTGAAGATTGTCTAAGCTCTTCTGTGTTGTTTCCAACGACTGAAGTTTGGGACGGAAGAATAGGGATGTTTTCGATCTGTGACATACGTGCAGCTCCTAAGTCAGATCAGGGTTAATTAGGTTTTTACGAGGTGAGCACCCTGACCCGATGGTTAGGTATCAAAATGATACACCGCGTTACAGGGAGGAAATTACTTGGTGAGTGAACTAAATGCAAGAATTATTTTCGCATCGCGTTATATTTTTTGCCCGGAGTTTGGCGTTTGAACGGAAAAACCCGAGTCTTTTCAAGTAACCCGGAACTCGCTGATAAGGCATGTAAGTACTTGAATTACATGGCTTTAGTTCAATCAGTCTCCCCCCAAACGGTGCGAGCCTACTTCTCGGACCTGAACCAAGCCTATAAATTGGGTAATTTGGGTGAGTTCAAGGTCAACCCGACCGGCAACCCACCCTGCTCCTTTGTTCCAGCCGGCGCGAACCGGGGCTCAAAGCTCAACGCCGACACACTATTAGGTATGTCCCGCGCTGCCTTGAGTGCCTGGAGTGACCTGGCCCCATCAAGCCGTAATCGAAAAAGCTCCTGCCTTAAGAGTTTTTTGTTCTGGCTGTATCAAGAAGGCTTTCTCGAAACGGATTTATCGATCCAGATACATAGTCCAAAGGTTCCCGTGCGGCTTCCGCACTTCATCTCACTCGATGAAGCACTCGCGCTGTTGAAAACTCTAGATTTGGCTGTGGATAAAGCTGCGAATGAAAAGTCAAAGTTGCTCGCTCGGCAAAAACGCGCGCTTGTTTTACTTTTGTATGGTGGCGGTTTGCGCGTGAGCGAGGCGTGCAATCTAAAATGGACAGATCTTCAGAGAAATAAAAACGTTATTCGAGTTTTGGGTAAGGGTGGCAAAGAGCGTTTAGTTGCGGTTCCGAAAGCTGTTATGGATGCCGTTGGAGTTCTTCCTCGAAAACAGGAGTTTCTCTTTGGAAAAGATCCAATGAATACGCGCGTTGCGTATTCATATGTTCGCGAAGCTGGTCAAGCCACGCAGTTGATCAAGCCGCTTCATCCGCATGCCTTGAGACATAGCTTTGCTTCGCACCTGCTCGCTAGTGGTGCGAATTTACGAACGCTGCAAGAGCTTCTCGGTCATTCAAGTCTGGCGGCTACGCAAAAATATACGCACTTAAGTGTTGATCAGCTTGCTCGCACACTTGAAAAGCATCATCCGCTCGCAAACAGAGGACGTAAGTGAAAAATACAGAAAAAAGAGCAGAGAAAAAGGCTGTTTTTCTTGATCGTGACGGAACAGTTATCATTGATAAAATTTATCTTAATGATCCGAACGGTGTTGAGTATTTCCCTCGGGTTTTTGAAGCTATGCAAATGCTTCGCGATGCAGGTTTTTTGTTCGTGATCGTCACGAACCAATCGGGTGTTGCAAAAGGCATCGTGCAAGTTGAGAACATCGATAAGATTCATCAGGTCATCTCACGCGATGCTCTCAAGCACGACGTTCGGTACGCAGGATTTTACTACGCGCCGTATTCGGTTGAGAGTAATCACCCAATGCGAAAACCAAACACCGGAATGCTGGACGCTGCCGCTCGAGATCTCGGTATTGATTTGTCTCAGAGCTGGATGATTGGCGATCGTATGAGTGACGTTGAGGCTGGCCACCGTGCTGGTACTAAATCAATTTTGTTAAAAGGTGTTGAAGAAACGACCCCCACCGAATGGCGAGCGCCTGAGTTTCGTTGCTTGGATCTCTATGAGGCAGCGAAGTTTATCGTCTCAAAATAGCACGGCCTATTGATCAAGTTCGCCTTCTCCAGAGCCGAAAAGTAAATGTCGGACGTACCTGGGGAGATTGATCATGCGAAACCTATTTTTTGCTATCGTTGCTGTTGCGGCCATTTCGACTGCCTCGCTGCCTTCACAAGCTGCGACCTCGAATTGCGGTAAGGCTGAAGTTGTAAAAGGCGACGTGAAGATCAATTCAAAACCTCTCG
>JANOUF010000146.1:0-2958 GCA_031416685.1 Bdellovibrionales bacterium | reverse complement strand
CGCATCCGCAAGAACCGCATTCCCGACAACGTTTTTCACGATATCCATTGCATTCAACATCGGCACGCCACCGGCAAGAAGTGTCGATAGGGTGCGCGTGAATCGCGAAACCGCAACCATCCGCGCTAATTTTCCTACGATCGGAATTTTTAAAACTATCGCATCATACTGTGCTGAACCACGCGGCGAACTTTTCCAAGTGCGGAAGACAATAGCGCCACCAACGATTGCGCCAATGATCACGAACCAGTAGTTCACAAGAAATCCAGAAATTCCGATGATCATGAGCGTATACCAAGGGAGCGTCATCTCGGCGCTTTCAAAGATGATCATCATTTTTGGAATGACGAAAACAAAAAGCACCATCAACATGCCCGTCGAAAAGAGCATCATCAAAACTGGGTAGAGCATTGCTGACTTTACTTTTTCATTAAGTTCGTTCTGTGCCTCGGTGAACTCGGCAAGTCGGATCAAGATGACATCGAGTGTTCCGGATGTTTCGCCCGCCTCGCACATTGAGGTGTAGGTGGTATCAAAAATTTTTGGATATTTCGCTAAACCTTTATGAAGCGAGGAACCTTCGTTCACCATATTTTTAATATCGGAAATCGCTTCTTTGAGCGTAATGTTCTCGACTTGGTCGGCTGTCGCGTTTAGCGACTCAACGAGTGGAATGTTGGCTCGAAGAAGAACGGCTAACTGGCGAGTCATCAAAGACAAGTCTTCAACGTTGACGCTTTTGCCTTTCTTGCCTTTTGCGCGCGCTTTGTTTTGCGCTTTCGTTTTATCTTTTAGATCGACAACGTAAATACCATCTTTTTTAAGGCGCGTTCTAGCCGTACGAACGTTGTCGGCATCAAGCGTGCCGCGAACGTTCTTGCCGGATTTACTTAAGCCTTTGTATTCGTAAAGTGGCATCAGTGCTGCTCAGTTCTATTTTAGTTCTTACAAGTCGATTTGTGTATTTGCCAGAACTTCTTCGACAGTCGTTATACCTTGCAAGACCTTTTCAATTCCGTGATCGCGGAATGACCGCATGCCTTCAGCAACGGCTTGCTTTTTAATCGTTCCACCGTCGCGACGCTGCATGATCAACGTCCGGATTGGTTCCGAAACGAGTAGCAATTCCTGAATGATAGTTCGGCCGACGTAGCCTTTACCGTTACAATTGTTGCATCCAACAGCTTTGAAGATTCGGCCACCGGCAATTGATTCGCGGGTCACAGCAAGCGAGTTGAGTTCTGCTTCAGTTGGAACATGGGGCTGCTTGCAATGTGGGCAAAGTACGCGAACGAGTCGCTGCGAGACGACTCCAAGAATGGAAGTGGCAATCAGAAACGGTTCGCATTGCATATCAATCAAGCGAGGGAATGCACCAGCCGCATCGTTTGCGTGGAGCGTGCTGAACACTAAGTGACCAGTCAGAGATGCGTTGATCGCAAGCTCGGCCGTTTCTAAGTCACGAATTTCTCCGACCATGATGATGTCTGGATCTTGGCGTAGGAATGATCGCAAACCACTGGCGAAAGTCAGGCCGATTTTTGAGTTCACCTGCACTTGGCCTAAGCCATGAATGCGTTGTTCGACTGGGTCTTCGATCGTGAGGATGTTGACGTCAGGTTGGTTCAAGCGTGAAAGACACGCATACAAAGTTGTCGACTTACCTGATCCTGTGGGCCCCGTGACCAACATAATTCCGTAAGAGCGCTTCAGCAAATCTTCGTAAAGTGTATGAAGCGTTCCCTCAGAGAAACCCAATTGCTCAAGTTGAAGTACGACATTGGATCTATCTTGCAAACGCATGACGAGGCGTTCGCCGAACGCAGTTGGAACACTGGACAAGCGAACGTCGATGTCTTTACCGCCGATTTTCAAAGGGATTCGACCATCTTGTGGAAGGCGTTTCTCGGCGATGTTTAAATTACCCATTACTTTGATCCGCGAAGTGATCGCGTTCTGAAGCTTCTTAGGTGGCTTAAAGACGTCGAATAACACACCGTCAATACGGTAGCGAACGACCATGTCCTTTTCATAAGGTTCCATATGAATGTCCGACGCTTTTTCTTTTACGGCGCGGAACAAAAGTGTGTTCACAAGTTTAATTACCGGCGCATCGTCTTCGCCGCTTTCAAGTAGATCGATGATCGGCTCATCGAGATCGTAATCTTCTTCTTCGATCTCATCCAAGCCCTGAAGTGCTGCGGTGGATTTTTCGTAGACCTTGTTGATCGCATCCATCAGACGAATTTTTGTCGTGAGGACCGGTGTCGTACGTTTTTTGTAAAGGACACGAAGGTCATCCATAACTTTTACGTTCAACGGATTCGTCGTGATCACCAAAACTTGATTGCCGTCATCTTTGAACGGAAGAACTTCATGCTTTTTTGCAAAGTTGATGGGAATGTTCGCAACGAGATCCATTTGCACTTCATTTATTGGAATCTCTTTGATGTATCCCATTCCCAAAGAAGCAGCGAGTTCGCTTATGAGGTCATCGGCAACGGACGTTTCCTTTTTCATGAGAAGGTCGCGAACGGTTCCGCCTTTTTCAGCGGCCATATCCAGAAGCGAAGCGACTTGGTCTTCGCTCAAGCTCGTATTTTTGAGTAAAACTGTTTCAAGTTGCGCTGGTGCTGCCATGCCTTAATTGTAAGGGTAGGCCAATGAAATTAGCAACACATGGCTGTAGGTAGACGATAACTACGCCAGGCCGATCAGTTTTTTCCTGATCGGCCTGAACGGAGCAATTTTATTGCTTACGGCCCCTCGATTTTTCGGTATTAGATGCGCGTGGAAGGCCTTCAATTTTCTTACCATATGGATCACGTCCATCGGCATTCTCTTTAAGCCAATCGATACGTTCGTTCACCTTTTTCGAAAGCTGCTGCTGGCTGTCCTCCTGAGAGCGAATGATTTTCGGTGACAAGAAGACGAGAAGGTTCAATTTCCGTTTTTCTC
>JANOUF010000145.1:0-7063 GCA_031416685.1 Bdellovibrionales bacterium | reverse complement strand
CGCCAGTGGAATGCTGTCGAGTCAGTCTATCAAAAGCTAAAATCCTCAGGATTTAAAGCTTTGCTCGCCGGCGGCTGCGTTCGCGACCTAATTATGAATCGTGAGCCTAATGATTTCGATATCGCAACCGACGCGATCCCTGATCAAGTGGCAGCTCTTTTTTCGAACGCACTAACAGTGGGCCGTGAATTTGGTGTGACCATAATTCCGTTCGATAGCTTTCAGGTGGAAGTCGCAACTTTTAGAGTCGATGGCTCATACAAAGATGGCCGACGGCCAGAAACAGTTACCTTTAGCACGCCAGAAGAAGATGCAAAACGCCGCGACTTCACGGTCAATGCACTTTTTTATGATCTCGATACAAAAAAAGTTATTGATTACGTTGGCGGCGAAAAAGATATCGCAGCAAAAATTATTCGAGCAGTGGGCGATCCTGAGAAGCGTTTCGAAGAAGATAAGTTAAGATTACTTCGCGCCGTTCGATTTGCAGCCCAACTTGATTTTCAAATCGAGCCTCAGACCTTTACTGCCGTTCAAAAGTTACACGCTGAAGTTAAGGCTGTCGCCGCTGAGCGGATTCGCGATGAGTTAGTAAAACTTGTAAAAACAAAACAGGCCGATCGCGGCTACGAATTATTGTTACAAAGTGGGTTAACTTCAGTAATTTTTCCAGAATTCCAAAAACCTTGGAGCGACCAACAGATCACAACAAAAACTTCAGCACTTCTAAAGGGCGGCGCTGACTCAAGCGAAATTGGATTTCTGAATTTAGTTTTTGAAGCGGCACAGGTTGTTGGTGTGGATGTCGTGCGCGATCTGCTAAAGCGTTTGAAATCTTCAAATCAAGAAGCAGAAGCCGTTCATTGGACTTTAAAAAGTCGGGAACTCATTCTTGATTCGTCAAAAGTTCGCTTAGCAACTCTGATTCGCGCACTCGCGCATCCAAACGCTGAAGTTTGCGAAGCATTTTATGATTCGAGACCCGGTACTTTTGGCGTTCCCAAAGATGTTCATGAAAAATCACGAACCATGAGAAGCCGGCTAAAATCGACCGTATTAAAAGGTAGTCGAACGTTACCGGAACGCTTTATCTCAGGCGACGATCTCCAAAGTATTGGATTTAAAAAAGGCCCTTCTTTGGGTGAGACCCTAGAAGAAGCTTTCAATCTTCAGCTAGAAGATAAATTGAAGTCTCGCGAAGACGCGATCAGATGGGCCGAGCTTAGAAAATAAATTAGAGCAACGCTGCAATATCCTTCTCGATATCTTTCGGCTCAGTCTTCGGATGAATATTCGCGATAACTTTACCACTGCGATCCACTAAAAATTTTTGGAAGTTCCAGGCGATGTCGCCGGGTTTTTCTGATTCTTTCGTCAGGAATTTGTAGAGTGGCGCGATCTCGTCGCCTTTAACTTTTACTTTCGAGAACATGTCGAATTTTACGTTGTAGTTCATATCGCAGAATTCAACGATTTCTGCTTCTGTGCCTGGCTCTTGTCCCATGAAGTCGTTTGAGGGCACGCCCAAGATCATGAAGCCTTGGTCTTTGTACTTATCAAAGAGTTCTTGCAGGCCTTTGTATTGAGGAGTGAGCCCGCACTTACTCGCGACGTTCACGATCAAAAGCACTTTGCCTTTGTAGTCGGCGAGTGATTTTTCTTTTCCACGGATTTCTTTGAGTTTGAAGTCGTAAACTGAAGTCATGTAAAGTTCCTTTAATGCGACGCCGCTACAATTTGGAGCCAGGCACCCAAGGTATCACTTCATGCGGTTGATGCAAGCCTGGGAGACTTGATTGCGGAGCGTAAGTTGCTCTGCGTATTCGCGCTTGCCGATAACGAATTGGCGCGCGTCACATTTGTAGGCCTTTGCGTTTTGTACGAGCCATGTTGCTTCTTGTGGATCAACGTCTAGGTCCCAAACCATTTTGATCTTCATCCACATCTTGATGTACGTGCACGCAAACTCTTTGTTTGGCGGCATGTACATTCGTGGATCATCTGCACCCTTTGAACGATTCTCTTTCGCGCTGACCGTGAGTAAGTGATAATTGTTCCCGAGATAATTTGCGTAATGGCAGCGCTCAGCCGGCGTCCATTTAAAGCCGCCGTAATAGTAAGTATGTTGAAGAGCTACGATGTGATCGATATCAATTTCATCTGAGCGATGCAAAAACTGATTGGTGTACGGATCCCACCATTTGCCTTCAAGAATTCGACATTTGTTTCCTGGATAGAATTTAACGTCGGCACCAGGCTCAAGATCGCGAATCAAAGCCTCTTGGCGTGAATCAAAACAATCAGCCGGTGCATCCGCATTGACCCAGCCACCGAAAAGTTCGCGACTAAATTTTGGAATTCTAGATTTAGGCGGGTAGGTCTTGCGACGTTCATTAGTTTCTTTAACTTGCTCGTTCAGCCACTGCGAAAGTGGAATGACAGTAGCACTCGGCGCAGCCACGCTTTCTAAGCAGCTAACCGCTAAAACTAAGACCATTAAAATGCGAGACAAAAAGTGCTTCTTCACAGCTTGTGACTCTAGTGAGCGCGTGGCTTTAAGTAAATAGCGAGAAGAGAAGAAAAACGAGACTTTAACTTAAGAGCTTAAGTAGCTGATAGGACGTAGTTAGCGGCTCAACGAAGTGACGTAATTGAGTCGCTAATTTGAAGAAGTTTTACTTCTTAGGGGTTGCTTTCGAAGTTGTTCGGCCGTGAGTTGGTTTTCCGAGATCAACACCCGTATGTTTGCGCCAATCGTATTCAGGGTTTTTACGGATACGTTGATCCCATTCGACCCACTTCTGCTCAGAAAAATTGTGGCGAACATTGCCCCGTTCGTCGAAAATATTTGGATCTTTTCCAAACAAAAAGTCGCCGATTCCTTTAAGTATTCCCATTGTTCAAACCTTAACCTGATGAAGAAGTAACTACCCTTTAAGTTATGCCAAGATCATTGGGGGAGTGGCAAGCGCGATCGCAACCATCCTACCGACGGAGGAAGGTATGACGGTTGCGGTCAAAATCAGATGATTATGAGCAGGTCAGGTTAACGCAAGAATCGATTAGAAGCTCGCTAGTTTCAATGTCGCTATCGACTCCGCGATAAGCTTTGAATCGTGCACGGCGTGCTTCGAAGCATTGAGTGACCGCATCTTCAAAAGCCGAAGCCCAATCAGATCCGTGACCGCTTACTTTCACATCGCCGCTTTCGTATTTGCAATCAGCAGCAGGCGAGCGAGTCGCACGCGGCAATATTTTGCAACTATTTGGCTGTAAGTTAATCGTCGCAGAAGCATCAGCCATGTATGTGAAAAACGATAATCCTAAGAGAATCGCAAATACCCAAGTTAAACGCATAAAAAATCCTCCGATTGAGACCGCCATCTTGGCAGTCGTTACGCGTTTACAATGTGCAAGCCGGAGGCCCTGTCTCATTTTGAAACAACCTATGTAACTAGCAATTTTACCTAGGGAAACGGGCAGGCTCACACTCGGCTGGCACACCCTATATGACTGCACATTTTTACGCCCAATATCGGCTTGCCGCCTGTCAATTTACTCGACACCCCCCAAAAGGTACTTGTTACCTTTTGGTTGAGCGTTTGCATTACCAAAAGGTAACAAGTACCTTTTGGGGATGAGGCTGACCGATTATGTGGCGCCCTCGCTCAGGCCGTTTCTCCTGAGGGACGAGTGGCACCAGGATCTCAAAGAAACCAAAGCGGATTGCAGCAACTGCAATCAAGCGCGCGGACTTCGCCCCATTTACAAGGCGAACTTAAAATGCTGCACGTTTTTTCCGTTTGTTCCGAATTTCCTGCTCGGTGCAATTCTAAAATCTGAATTGCCTGCGCGAGCACGCATTGAAAAAGAAATCGCATCGGTCGTGACAGGCGAATCAATTTATTCACCACTTGGCCTACTACCGTCGGTCACGTACCAAAAAAGATTTCACGGAAAACAGCCCGACGGATACGGAAACGACGAAACACTTTTGTGCCCACATTATGTTAAAGCAACGGGTGGTTGCGGCATTTGGTCTGAGCGTCCATCTCCTTGTCGAAGTTTTTATTGTGAGAGCTCATTCGGGATCGCGGGGAGTGAATTCTGGGCCAAGTTTGAAAAACTGATCTCGCTTCTTGAATTGAATCTTGCACAAGAAGCATTGCTGCAAATGGGTCTCGATGAAGACGAGATCAAACTCTCAACTAGGTTTTTACCTCGATACGTATCTCCTGATCCGCACGGCTATCAGGGCGAGAAACTAAAAATTGAAGCTGCACGGTCGTGGATCGAATTTAAAGATCCAGTTGAACTCTACAAGCGAAGCCATGACTTGATCACGGCAATGAAGCCCAACGATGTTCGAGAACTCCTCGGCGATGATGGCGCCAAGATGGAATCCGAACTTTTGTCTGAGTACTGGCCGAAATTAATGGCCTATGCTAGAACTTGAGCAATGCCAGGCTTAAGCGATCGCACAAAAAAAATTGTAGATGAGTTTGCAGCTCTTCCGACCTGGGAAGATCGCTACAAACTTTTGATTTCGCATGGAAAAGAACTTGGCGATCTACCTGATGCAAAAAAAACGGAAGATTCAAAAGTAAAAGGATGTCAGAGCCAAGTTTGGCTTCATGCACGCGTTGACGAAAAAGGCCGCGTAATTTTTGAAGCCGACAGTGACGCGATGATTGTGAAAGGTCTAGTTTCTCTCTTGCTTAAGGTTTACTCAATTGCAACGCCCGATGAAATTCTTGCGACTTCTCCCGATTTTATTAAGCAACTCGGTTTTGAAACGCACCTGAGTCCTTCTCGCGCGAATGGTCTGTACGCAATGGTCCGACAGATTCTCTATTATGCTCACGGCTTCAAAGCACTCGCGGCATTAAAAAAATAGGATGAAAAAGTAAGAGGTATTGACCTCACACTCCTCACGTTTAATCGTATTTACAGACATACAAATTGGCTTTGCCACTTCTTACGGAGGATATGTGGTTCACATCAGCAAACAGGCTCGCGGCCTGGTTTTAGTTTTACTCGCTCTCGTTGTTATGTCCGGCGTCGCTTGCAGCAAAGACGCTGGGCCCGCGCATACCCCAAAAGATTTTACTGAAGATTATCCAGAGAAAGCTCGCGACTCGCTACCAATGACTGAGTTACTTCGCGCAGCGGTCTACGCTTTGAATAAAGGCGACTCTTCGCTTATTCCGGACATCGAGTTGGTTTTAAATAAATATGACGATCCGGCTGAGCGCTTAAAAGATTTAGCAAAACTAAATGCTCAAGGCCTTTTGATTTTCAAAGACATCAAAGAGAAATGCACAATCAGCCCGGGGCAAGAAAGCGAGACGGGAAAGATTGAAGTTGGCCAAACGTACACGCTGACTTTAACGGATACAGTGAACGGCGCTCAATGTCCGATCTCACATGTTGGCACAAACACATCAACAATAATTGCGACTAAATTCGATCCAGATCCAAAGAGCTTCGTGCTTAGCGCGGCCGTAAGTTCGAACGCCAACTCAGATTCGCAAATCCTTGATGGAAGTCTCCGAGAGCTCGTGAACGTAACTCGCCTTCAAACGACTTTGAATCTTTCAGGCAACGTCGATAACCTCGACATGAAAGGCAACGGCTCGGTCTACGTTAAAGGTTCGGGCAACGTTCAGGTCACACGCCACACGGGTGCTTCACCTGGAACAATTGCTCTTGAGAGCATCAAGACTGCAGTTCTCGAAGGTGGCCAAGTGTTCATTACGATCACGCTTCCCGAAGGGAAATTTGTTTTAGGAGCTTCACTTCGTAATAACGTATTTAAAATCGTGATCAACGGTAAAGAGTATACTCCTGAGCAGGCTACTGAGTTGTTCGGTATCGAACTTAACGATCTAAT
Source organism: Bdellovibrionales bacterium (assembly GCA_031416685.1). Classification (GTDB taxonomy): domain Bacteria; phylum Bdellovibrionota; class Bdellovibrionia; order Bdellovibrionales; family JAMPXM01; genus JANOUF01. The sequence continues at coordinate 1,170 of JANOUF010000145.1, read as the reverse complement.
TAAAGTATCCAGCGCGAGTAGAAAAGGTCGCGCAGAAATCCTTATGGATGTTCGTCGTAGCCTTTAAGTTGAATTGTTGGCGGCTGTTTAAAACTCAGCAGCAGGGAAAACTTTTGAAACGTCATCATCGTCATCAAGAGTTTGCATGAATTCGAGAACGTCTTTTTTCTGAGCATCTGTCAACTCAACTGGATTCTTCGGCTGATAAGACATCGCTGAATTTGTAATCTCCCAGCCGCGCTCGCGAAGAACACCCTCGATCACTTTTAGATCTTCAGGTGAACCTGTGAATGCGTAAGAGCCATCTTCGTTAGAGTAAACATCGTTTGCTCCAGCTTCAATCGCTTCTGTTTCTGGATCGTCGACTTTTCCGCCTTTTGGTTTTCCTTCCACTAAAGCGATGCGATCGAACATCCACGCTACTGGAGTCATCTCGCATTTTGCTTTATTGAACATGCCGCGAAGGCTTGAAGCGGTACGATTGCGATTGTCAGTCTGGCACTCGATCATGAGACCAACTTGGTGTGGCCCCATTCCTTCGTAAGTGACTTCCTCGATGATGAGGCCTTCTTCAAGGCCTGCACCTTTTCGGATCGCGCGATCGATCGTATCGTTCGGGCAGCTTTCAGCTTTTGCCGCAGCGACCGCGATGCGAAGCCGAGAGTTCATGACAGGGTCAGCTCCGCCAAGTTTTGCTGCGACTTGAATTTCGCGAGCAAACTTTGTGAACTTCGCACCTTTTTTGGCCGCATTGGCCGAGATCATCGTATTTTTCCAGCTTTTTCCCATAGGCAGCGAGATTAAAAGCCGAGCCTTCCTCGAGTCAACCAGCCTCTTGACCCAGAGCTTCCTTTGGGTGCTTATTGTATCTCTAAAATGAATCTATTCACGACGGCGTCTGCCACAGAAAAACTAAAGCACCTCGATAGCGCATTAAATGGGCTTTTGAACCATGACAGTCGCTATCTGGTCGTAACACCAGCGCAACCAGCTCGGGATACCGAGGTCGTGCGACAACAAGAACTTCCTGCAAAGCCGGGGCTTTCGACGCCTGAAGGCCAGGCGCGCTTACTTCATGACCTTGCGAGTATTGAGCTGCAAGCAATGGAGTTGGGTCTTCGCACATTGACTGAATACCCTGGTGCTCCAAAAGAATTTCGCGAACAACTC
>JANOUF010000144.1:0-6080 GCA_031416685.1 Bdellovibrionales bacterium | reverse complement strand
CGGAACTTTAAGCGCGAACCCGGTGGGGATGCGTGCGGGTCTGGCGACCTTAAAAAAAGCTGAACGTGAAAACATTTATTCCGTACTTGATGGGCGCGCAGAAAAATTCACGGCGAAAGTTCAGCGCAGTCTCACTGAAAGCTTAGGCCATGATGTTCGCGTTGCACGACAAGGCTCGATCTTCTGGATTCACAAAGGAACCAAAACCGTTCGTCGTCTCAGCGATATACCAGCGGGCCATGGCGACGGCTTCAAAGGTTTGTTCCACGCATGTCTAAAAGAAGGCGTTTACCTTGCGCCAAGTGGTTACGAGGTAGGATTCATAAGCCTTGCGCATACGGATGAAATTCTCGATGAAGCTGCATCTGCAATTGAACGAGCTGCAAAAAGTTTAAGGACATAAACTCTAGTGAATAGACACGGCGGATCTCGCCTAAAACTCATTGCGATCGTCATTTGGTTGGTTAGCACCCTGAGCTTAGCAACGTGGTGGATGATTTTCGGTTTAAAGCAAATCGAGCGTTTAGCTTCAATTGCTGGCATCGACACCAAAAATGAAAGTGAGCGTTGGCATTTCATGCTTCTCTCTGAGGGCAGTGTGCTTTTGCTTCTTTTATTGGGCGGCGGGCTCGCGCTTTTGTATTTTTTAAGCGTTGAGATGAATCGCTCTCGGCAGATCCGCGGTTTTTTTGCGGCATTTACTCATGACTTAAAAACTTCGCTCGCCAGCCTTCGTCTTCAAGCAGAATCTCTCGAGGAAGATTTGAAGGATTCGAGCGAGGCTCGAATCGCTCGTCGCTTGGTAAAAGACACCGTTCGACTTGAACTTCAGTTAAACAATTCTCTTTTTATTGCTGACACCGAGATGGGCCAACTCCATCTTGAAAGAGTCGGCGTGCGGGAGTTGATCGAATCAATTAAGCACCATTGGCCCGAGTTGCGCGTGGATTTGAACCAAGAATGTCATGTTCTTGCCGATCAACGTGCACTTGAAAGCATTTTTAAAAATCTGCTCCAAAACGCAGTCGTTCACGGCAAAGCATCGAGTGTGAATATCCGCTGCGAGAGCGGCGACGGTGGGACTTTTACGTTGATCGAAGTTTCCGATAACGGAAAAGGTTTTACCGGAGATGTGAAAAAACTTGGGTCTATCTTTGTTCGTCATACCAACACGTCTGGCTCCGGCATCGGCTTACACTTGGCACAACGACTAGCGAAACAAATGAATGGCGACCTACAGTTGATTCCAGGAGATCTTACCAATCCGCAGGGATTTCGCGCACGCTTAGTTCTCCCGGGAGCTTCGCGATGACAAAGTTGCTTTTGCTAGAAGACGACGAGACTCTAGGAGCCACTCTTGAGGAGCGTTTGCAGCGTGAAGGCTACGGCGTCACGTGGGCAACAACTCAAAGTGCCGCGGAGCAAGCTTTTGAAAAGCAAAACTTCGACTTGATCATTCTTGATGTCAGTTTGCCCGATGGGACGGGTTTCGATTTTGCGCGAAAAGTACGCGCAAAAAAGTCGACGCCATTTTTATTCGTAACCGCAATGAATACGGCAGAATACCGACTTGAAGGTTACGAGCTAGGCGCAGAGGAATTTATTCCGAAGCCATTTCACCTAAAAGAACTTTTAATCAGGATTAAACACGTTCTCGAAACGCATCCGCCGCAATCGCAAGAAATCCAAGCTGGTGACCGACGTATAGATTTAGCGAGTCAGGCCGTGATTCGATCAAATGGCGATCGAGAGTTCATCGCGACTCGCGATTTTGACCTTTTAAAATTTTTAATTGCAACGGCTCCAAGAGTGGTAAGCCGAGATGAAATCCTCAATGAAGTGTGGGGCGAGGATAAATTTCCGACCACACGTACTATTGACAACGCGATTGTTCGTATTCGCCAAGTTCTAGGTGATGAGGGCGCGAAGCACATTCGTTCGGTTCGCGGCGTCGGCTACCAATGGCTAGCGAATTTAAGTCAGGGAGAATAAAGTGGGTAATATAAAATTTCAAAATGCCTTAAGCCGAACCCCGCAAATGACCCCGCCGATTTGGTTCATGCGCCAAGCGGGACGATATCACAAACACTACCAGGCACTTCGTGCGAAGCATTCTTTCATTGAGCTGTGCAAGAATGCGGAGTTGGCTGCGGAAGTGGCGATGGGTCCGATTCAAGATTTCGATTTTGATGTCGCAATTCTTTTTAGCGATTTGCTTTTCCCACTCGAGGCGATGGGCATGGGTTTGACGTATGACCCATCACCAAAACTCGGTTGGAATTTAACGGATGAGAATCTTAAAAACTTACGATCTCCAGATGAAGCGTTTGATGGCGTGCTTTTTCAACGTGAAGCAGTTCGCCGTACTCGCGAGCGACTTCCACAAGATAAGAGTCTAATTGGATTCGTTGGTGGACCTTGGACACTTTTTACTTATGCAATCGAGACCGAACACAAGGGTGGGCTTAAAGACAGTAAGCGCATGCTTAGGTTGTTCGAACCCTTTTGCAAAAAATTAGTTCCGCTTCTTAAAAAGAACATTCAGCTTCAGTTAGATGCTGGCGCTGAGACCGTTATGATTTTTGACACTTCGGCCGGGGAGCTTGAGCCGTATTTATATTTAGATCGGATTGTTCCGCAGCTCGAGGCTATGGTGTCAGAATTTCCGAAGCGTGTGGGATATTACATCAAAGGTGGTACGAGCGCACATCTTCGCCATCGTCTCTTCCAAGAAGGTACGCCGTTGGCTGGATTAGGTTATGACCACCGCTTTGATATCCGCCAGGTTCTTCGCGGCGAGAAGTTCGGTTTTGTTCAAGGTAACTTCGATCAAGCCTTATTATTTTTGTCTCCTGATGAGTTTAAGATGGAAGCTGAACGTTACTTAATGAACTTGCGCGCACTTCGCCCTGAGGAACGTGCGGGATGGGTGAGCGGACTTGGTCACGGCGTTTTGCCAGCAACTCCGGAAGAAAATGTTCGCCAGTTCGTGCGACTAACGCGCGAAATTTTAAAATAGGAATTTTAACCAGTGGCTCAAGACCTTTTTAAAAAATACGATATTCCGGCGCCGCGCTACACGAGTTATCCGACGGTTCCCTATTGGAGCGAATCGCCGACTACGGAGCAGTGGTTAGCGGAACTCAAGCGCACGTTTGCGAGCCCCGCAGTTGATGGCAGCGAGATGACTTGGTCTATGTATCTGCATATTCCGTTTTGCGAAACGCTTTGCACCTTCTGCGGCTGCAATACATCGATCACGAAAGACCATGGCCGTGAAGTTCCATATTTAGATGTCCTTCTCAAGGAATGGGAAACTTATTTAAAAAATGTCCCGCAGATTCGCGAACGTGGACTACGTCAGCTCCATCTTGGTGGGGGGACGCCAACGTTTTTCTCAGCCGAGAATTTAACTAAGTTGCTGACGCCGATTTTAAATGAAGTAAAGAAGGATCCAAAACATTTTGAGGGTTCAATTGAAGTTGATCCGCGTAGAACGCGTCTCGATCAACTTGTGGCCTTACGCAAACTCGGTTTTTCACGAATTAGCATGGGCGTGCAAGATTTTAATCCTGAGGTTCAACGCTTAATCAATCGCACTCAGCCGCGTGAGATGACTGAGACGCTGACCCGACAGGCGCGTGAGATCGGCTACGACTCCGTTAACTTTGATCTCATTTACGGTCTTCCAAAGCAAACTGAAGCCAGCATCAAAGAAATGACTGCGACGACTATTGAAATGCGGCCGGATCGAATTGCACTTTATAGTTTTGCGCTTGTTCCATGGATCAAGCCAGCGCAGCGCTTATTTAAAGATGAAGATCTTCCAGTCGGCGAAGAGAAACGAAAGCTTTATGAGATCGCACGAGGAATGTTGATTGGCGCAGGCTATGTCGAGATTGGAATGGATCACTTCGCTTTGCCGAGTGATGCTCTCGCAAAGTCCGAGCAGAGTCATACACTTCACCGTAATTTCATGGGCTATGTCGATATGCGTACCGAAGTTCTTCTAGGACTCGGCGTGAGTTCAATTTCAGAAACGCCAGGATGTTTTCATCAAAACGAGAAAGTTTTGCCGATCTATGAGCGCCGCGTACAAGCGGGTGAGATTCCAACGCATCGTGGGCACCTGCTAAGTCCCGAAGATCGCAAACGTCGTGAGCAAATTCTGCAATTCATGACGAAATGGGAAGTCGAGCTTGAAAGCGACAACCAGGCCGCAGACGTTGGGCAGTTTTTGAAATCCCTCATTGATGACGGGCTGGTTCGATTGCAGGGTCGTAAGCTTACGCTTTCTGAAGCTGGCCGTCCGTTCTTACGTAATGCCTGCATGGCCCTCGATTCACGTCTTCGTGCAAAAACTCCCGATGCAAAGGTGTTTTCTCAGGCATTGTGATGGCAAAACCAAAAGTTACTATCATCGGCGCAGGTTTTTCGGGATTAGCGTCGGCCTATTTCCTGCATCGCGACGGTTTTGACGTTGAAGTCTTTGAAGCAAGCACTCGTACCGGCGGTTTAATTTCTACCAAGCATGAAACTTTCGGCCTTGTCGAAACAGCAGCAAACGGAATTTTAAACAGCCCACTCGTCGAAGAAATTTTTTCTTCCGTCGATTGTGAAATGATCCCAACCAAAAGCGAGGCGCGCGCTAGGTACATCATGCGTGATAAGCCTCAGAAGTGGCCGCTTGGTTTTTTTGAAACATTAACTATGTTGCGATTTTTGTTTTCTTACCTTTTTCGTAAGAACAAAGTTGCGCCGCGGGCACATGAAACCGTTTCGCAGTGGGGCGCGCGCGTTTTATCAAAGGATATTTCTCGATTCACTATTGAAACGGCACTTCAAGGGATTTATGCAGGTAACCCTGTAAAGATGAGTGCAAGTTTGATTGTCGGCCAGATTTTTTCAAAGAAAAAAAAGGGACAAAGATTAAAATATCGCGGAACGGTTTCGGCTCGTAATGGAATGGGAGAACTGATTTCCAAGCTCACGACTGCTCTGGAGGAGCGCGGAGTGAAGTTTCATTACGGCAACCGCGTTGAAAGTTTAAGTCAGTTGAGAAAACCGATCTTGATCGCAACCGACGCGGTGAGCTCGGTGCGATTGCTAGGCGAAATGGACCCAGCTCGCGCGAAAGCAATAAGTGAGATTGAAATTTTGCCGATCGTTACAGTAACGGCTGCGTTTCCTGAAGAGAAATTGAAGTACCGGGGCTTCGGCTGCTTGTTCCCACCGAATTCTAGCCGCGCACTCGGCGTACTCATGAACAATTTTATATTTGAGGGCAGAGCAGAGCGCGTTTTGTCTGAGACGTGGATATTTGGCGGAGCGCAGTTCGTCGGTCCACGACGTGAACATTTAATTGCACTTTCAGATGGGGACTTCATCGACATGATTTTGCTCGAGAGAAAACGAGTGTTCGGAAGTGACCTTCCGCCTGAAAAGTTCAGCGTTACGCGTTGGTCAGATGGGCTTCCTCATTACACCGTTGAGTTGGAAAAAAATATGGAGCTGATAAACACGAATAACCATCAAATATACTTAATCGGTAACTATACCGGTGGAATTGGGCTTACGAAGATTTTGGATCAAGCCTCGCATCTGTCCTCGAAATTGGCGCAAAAAATGAGCGGAGAGCCGTCGTGAACAAAACTGGACTTATGCTACTGAATCTAGGAACTCCCGATAATCCTGAGCCGGAAGCGGTCGGGCGATACCTCAAACAATTTTTAATGGATAAATGGGTTATCGACATTCCGTTTTTGTTCCGCTGGATTTTGGTGAACCTCCTAATTATTCCAAAGCGAAAGTTTGCTTCGGCAGAGGCCTACAGAAAAGTGTGGAGTGAGCGAGGGTCGCCTCTGTTATTTAATTCAAACGAGCTCACAGCTGCCGTTCAAAAGAAAATGCCCGACTACAAAGTTGTAACAGCGATGCGGTATGGGAATCCTTCGGTCGAGCAAGCTTTCCTTGAACTGCAAAAAAATGGATGCACGGATTTTACCATCGTGCCGCTTTACCCTCAGTACGCCCAGAGTAGCACTCGAACGGCGACTGATGAATGTATGCGAGTTGCAAGA